>JAVHLI010000001.1:300000-451537 GCA_031082185.1 bacterium
AGACCATGGAGGAACTCCAAGAGAACATGCGGGACCTGATTCCATCCTTCATCGAAGCACTCGTTATGGAATCCCGCGAGAAGCAGACCTGTCAGACCATGGGCAAAGTGGTCCAGCGGAAGACCTACTCATTCTCAGACAGGAGGGTGGAAATCCTCCCGTTCTCGTTGTGATTCCCGACCACCGAAAGGTGAAGCGCGAGCTTCTGGCTGCAGAGCTGACACACGCTGGAATCGAGCACAAGGCGTTCGCGAAGGCGTTTCGAGGCAAGTAACCCCCCTTCCTATGATGCTAAGATCATGAGCGCCGCCTCCGCCAGCGGGCCATCAGTCCTGCGTCGACTCTCCGCCGATCTCGCCCTGCTGGCAATTGCGGCGCTCTGGGGTCTGACCTTTCCGCTGGGCAAGATAGTTCTGGAGACCCTGACGCCGTTTGCCTACATGGCGGTCCGGTTCAGCTTTTCGTCGCTGGTGCTCCTCCCCTTTATGCTACGCCGTGCTGCGGTGCTGGCCAGGCGTGACAGGACCGCGTCGGCCCTCCTGGGCGTAGTGCTGTTCCTGGGATTCGCCCTCCAGAAGATCGGTTTGAGAATCACCACCGCGTCGAAGGCCGGGTTCATCACCGGGCTTTCCGTGGTCATGGTGCCGGTAATCTGGGCGGTGTGGATGCGGCGGGTTCCGCACCAGCGCGTTACGACGGGCATCGCCGCGGCTACGGTTGGACTCGCGCTGTTGACGCTGAACGGAGCGATTGCGGTCAACGTTGGCGACCTGTTTGTGCTGGCATGCGCGGTGTGCTTCGCGATGCACATCGTCATCATGGGGAGGCTGGCGCCTCGCATGGATGCGATTACGCTGACCACGGTGCAGGTGGTGGTGGCCGCCGTCCTGAGCGTGCTGGCCGCGCTGACGGAGGGATCCCTGCCGGCGGTGGCTACCGCGGGCGCCCTTATCTGGGGCATGATCCTGTTCATGACGGTCACGGGCACGCTGGCGGCGCTGCTGGTGCAGTCGTGGGCGCAGCGGTTCACCACCCCGGCGCACACCGGACTGATGTTCGCGTTCGAGCCGGTTGCGGCCGCGATCGCCGCGTTCCACATCTTGGGCGAGGTCCTTGTGGGACGCCAGGCGTGGGGCGCCGCGCTGATCTTCATCGGGATTGTGATCGCCGAACTCAATCCGGGCCGGGCGGAGATCCCGGTGGAGGCCAGACGATGAGCAAGACCACAGGTTTTCAGACGCGCGCGATTCACGGCGGTACGGTGCGCGATCCGCTCAAGTCGGTGAGCCCGCCGATCTACCAGACCACCACCTTTCAGTTCGACTCGATGGCCGAGGGCGCCCGGCTGGGGGCCGATGCGGGCGGCGGCTGGTACTACACGCGCTGGGGCAATCCCACGACGCGACTCTTCGAGGAGCTGATGGCCGAACTCGAAGGCGGTGAGGACGCGCTCGCCACGGCGTCAGGCATGGGGGCCATATCCACGGCGGCGCTGGCGGTGCTGGAGCCCGGCGATCACGTTGTCTCCCCGCGCGCTGTGTACCAGGCCACGTTCACGCTGTTCCGTGAGGTGACCCCGCAACACGGGGTCGAGGTTACGTTCATTGATTCGGTTGACCCCGCGACCTACGAGCGGGCCGTGCGACCCAACACGAAGCTGCTATATATCGAAACGCCCAACAACCCGTTGATGCAGGTCACCGACATCGCGGCCATCACAGGCCTGGCACGGAAGGCCGGCGCTGTTACGATTGCCGACAACACCTTCGCGTCACCGTTCAATCAGACGCCCATCGCGCTGGGCGCGGACATGGTCGTGCACAGCGCGACGAAGTACCTGGGTGGCCACCACGACGTCACCGCCGGGGTCATTGTAGGAAGGCGCGACCTGGTCAAGCGGGCCACGCGCATGCTCCGGATTCTCGGCCCGGTGCTGGATCCGTTCGCGTCATGGCTGCTGGTGCGCGGGCTGCGGACGCTGGGACTGCGGGTGGAACGGCACAATCACAACGCGGCGCACCTGGCCGAGTTCCTGGCAGGCCACCCGCGGGTGGAACGGGTCCACTACCCGGGGCTGTCGTCACATCCCGATTACGTCGTAGCCGCGCGGCAGATGCGCGGATTTGGCGGGATGCTTTCGTTCGAAGCACGCGGAGGCTTCGAGGCCGGCGTGCGCACGGTCGAGGGCCTGCGGGTCGCCAGTTTGGCGGTCAGTTTGGGCGGCCACGAGACCCTGGTGACGCATCCGGCGTCAACGAGCAGCGTGGGGATTCCCAGGGAAGACCGGGAGCGGTCCGGGATAACCGACGGCCTGATACGCGTCTCGGTTGGGCTGGAGGACGTGGAGGACCTGATCGCGGACTTCGATCAGGCCCTCCGAGCCGCGTAGCCACTAGCGCGCTGGCCCGCTCCGCGCGGGCCGCGGCTCAGGCCCCCTGCCACGTCAGCAGAATCCTGGCCGCCTCTTCCAGCGACGCCGCCTCCGCATCAGGCTTCAGGTTGCGGTGGTTGACGTTGTCAGGGTTGGGCGTCATCGTCACGTAGAGCGTACGCATCCCGACGCCCTGCCCGCCGCCGATGTCGGCTTCCAGCGTATCGCCCACCATCGCGGCGCGCGCCGGCTCCACGCCCCAGAGGTTGAGCACCGAGTGGAAGATCGCAGGGTCGGGTTTGGTCCTGCCAAATCCTGCCGACGTTACCACGGGATCCAGGTACGGACCGAAGCCCATCCGCTCGACGATCTGCTCGATCAGCCAGTGAGAGGATGCGTTCGAGACGCACCCCAGCCGGAGGCCGGCCTTGCTCAACTGCTTCAGCATCTCCACCGCGCCCGGGAAGGCACGGTATCCTGCCAGTTCGGGCTCGAAGAACACACGCTCGGCGGCCTCGACAAACCCGCCTTCGGTCGTCCCCAGGTTCAGTTGATCGGCCGCCCGGCGGACCGCCTCCTGCGTCGTGTGCTGACGGCCGGTAGTTGAGGTCATCTTCCACATCCAGCGGCGGGCTTCACGGACCGCGGCGCCCAGCTCCGGTGGATGGCCCGATGCCCGCAGCCACTCCGTCAGGTGCGCGATGTTATCCCCTTCAGTCGTGGAGGGGTAGATAAGCGTACCGCCGATGTCGAAGATCACGGCGGCCAGCGAGGGAGATGTCGGGATCATACGGCGCGCGCAGGTATCAATCGAGGAACAGCGGAACCAGCTCGAACCTGTTCACGTCCACCAGTCCGCGGTCGGTGAGCTTCAGGTCCGGGATCACCGAAAGCGACATGAACGACAGCGTCATGAACGGATCCGCCAGGGGTACCCCGAGGCGTTGGGCCGCCGCCAGCAATGCCCGCTGCCCTTCGGCGACCCCGGCGAGCGGTTCGTCCGACATGAGGCCGGCTATGGGCAGGGGGAGTGACGTGATCTCCTCACCGTCCACGGCCACCAGCCCGCCCTGCATTTCGAGAACGCGCTCCACCGCAACGCGCATGGCTTCGTCGGAGGCGCCCAGGACGATCAGGTTGTGCGCGTCGTGGGCGATGGTCGAGGCCAGCGCGCCGCGCTTCAACCCGAAGCCGCGCACGAATCCAATACCGACCCGGCCGCTTCCGGTGTGCCGCTCGATTACCGCCAGCTTTATGAGATCCCTGCCGGGATCGGCGACCGCCTCGCCGTTGACGATGGTGATCTCTGCCTCACCGGCTCCGGTTACCAGTTGATTCGGAACCACCTCGATCACGCGCACGCGGCGGCCGCGCGCGGGTATGCCGAAGTGGAGGCCGCTGCGCAGCACGTTGACCGAGCCGCGCAGCATCGGCAGCTTCTCAGGCCGCTGGTAGGGCAGCAGCTCGCCGTCCTGGGCCACGAGGCGGCCGTGACGGTAGACCAGCCGGGGGCGCGGCGAACGGAGGTTGTCGAAGACGATCAGGTCGGCTAGCCGTCCCGGCACGACGGCTCCGCGGTCGCGCAGCCCGAAGTGCTCGGCGGTGTTCAGGCTGGCGAGCTGGAGCGCCAGGAAGGGATCGAGCCCCAGCCCGATCGCCTGTCGGACCATCGAGTCAATATGCCCCTCCTCCAGCAGGTGTTTCGGGTTGCGGTCGTCGGTCACGAAGGAGCAGCGCCAAGCGTTCCCGGGCGTAACCAGCGGCAGCAGGTCCTGGAGGTTGCGCGCGCCGGTGGCCTCGCGCAGCATGATGACCATTCCCCGCTGCATCTTCTCCCGGGCTTCGTCCACGGTCGTGCACTCGTGGTCCGAGCCGATCCCGGCCGCCGCGAGGGCGTTCAGGTCCATGCCCCTGATCCCGGGCGCGTGGCCGTCAATCGGGCGGCCGGCGGCCGAGCGGATCTTGGCGACCACGTCCTCGTTTGAGTCCAGCAGGCCCGGGGAGTTCATCATCTCCGCCAGGCCCAACACCCACTTGTCCTGCATCAGGGTCTCGATGTCGTAGGCAGAGACCTCCGCGCCCGCGCTTTCCATTGGGCTGGCCGGGACGCAGGACGAGGCCATCAGGAACACGCTGAGAGGGTTGTACTTGGCCCCCTGCAGCATGTAGCGTATGCCGCTCATGCCCAGCACGTTGGCGATCTCGTGCGGATCGGCGATCACGGTTGTGGTGCCTCTGGGCACGACCGCGCGCGCGAACTCCGGGACGCTCAGCATCGCGCTCTCGATGTGCACGTGTCCATCAATGAACCCGGGAGCCAGGTACGATCCTCCCAGGTCGCAGACCGCACGGGCTCGATACGCGCCACGGTCCGGACCGGCGGCGATCCCGGCGATCCGGTCGCCGAGGATGGCGACATCGGACTCCATCACGTCGTGGTCGTACAGGTCTATGACGCGCGCGTTGGTCAGAAGAAGGTCGGCGGGCTCCCTGCCCCTGGCGACCTGGATGAGCCGTGCGAGGTCCATTGTAACGAAATTCACCGGGTCGGTTCAGGGTTCCTGCGCCGCGGGCGGGTTGCCGCTGCCAGGCAGGGAAGGCCAGGCAGGAAAGCAGTCAGTTGCTCGTTGAACCGTTGAGAGTAGATGGACATTCTGCTTCCGCGCACGCTCGACGAGGCCCTCGGCTTGAAGTCGGACCATCCCGAGGCCGTTCCCTTTGCCGGCGGGACCGACCTGATGGTCGAGTTGAACCTCGGACGCCGCCTGCCCCCGATTGCCCTAGACATCCGTCGGCTTCCCGAACTGCGGCAGTGGCATTGTATTGACGGCACGCTCTTCCTGGGCGCCGGGATGACGTTCAGCCGGATTATCCGGGAACTGCCCGGATTCACCGCGCTGGCTCAGGCGTCGCGTTCGGTGGGTTCGCCGCAGATCCGCAACCGAGGCACGATCGGCGGCAATCTGGGCACCGCGTCTCCTGCAGGCGACGCGCTGCCCGTGCTGGCCGCGTGCGACGCTGAGGTGGTGCTCGCCAGATCCGGCGGAGGCACCAGGGCGCTCCCGTGGCACCGGTTCCTGGTCGGTCCCAAGAAGACCGCGATCGAACCCGATGAGTTGATCCTGGGCGCGCGCTGGCGCATCACGCGCGGCCCCGGTTCGTTCTCCAAGGTCGGCAGGCGCAACGCGATGGTTATCGCGATCGCGAGTCTGTGCCTGGTGCTGGACGAGGACCGGCGTGCCGTGCGGGTCGCGCTCGGATCGGTCGGCCCCACGGTCCTGCGGGCGCCCGAGGCCGAGGCCTTTGCCGCGGGCGCGCTGGATGCAGCAGGCGCCTGGGACGATCCGGTTGTGCCTGTGCCGCCGGGGGTGCTGGAGGCCTTCGGCGAGCGCGTAGCCACCGCGGCCAAACCGATTGACGACATCCGCGGCACCGCGGCCTACAGGCGCCACGCCTGCGAAGTGCTGGCGCGGCGGGCACTGCGCTGGGCGCTCGAGGATCGGCGATGCTGATTCGTTTGAAGGTCAACGACGAGTGGCGAACAGCCGAGGCGGAGCCCGGTGCAAGCCTGCTCAACGTGCTGCGCGAGCAACTCGGCATGCTCGGCACGAAGAACGGATGCGAGCAGGGCGAGTGCGGCTCGTGCTCGGTCTGGCTGGACGGCGAAGTGGTGTGCTCCTGCTTGGTGCTGGCGGCGCAGGCGCACGAGTGCGAAGTGCGCACCGTGGAGGCGCTTGCCGGTCCCGAGGGGCTCCATCCGGTGCAGGAGGCGTTTATCGAAGCAGGGGCCGTCCAGTGCGGCTACTGCACGCCTGGGCTCGTCATTGCCACAGCCGACCTGTTGGCGCGCAACCCCTCGCCCAGCGAGGCAGACGTGCGGGAGGCACTGTCCGGCAACCTGTGCCGGTGCACCGGCTACGTGAAGATCCTCGACGCGGTGCAGCTGGCTGCCGAGCGCCTGCGCGGACGAACCGCATGAGTAGGGTTCTGATCGAATCGTGCGACGTTCTCGTCACGATGGACGACGCGGGCACCGAGATCCCCGGCGGGTCGCTCCTGCTCGAAGACGGGGTAATCACCTGGGTCGGGTTGGGATCCCCTCCGCAGGCGTCCCCCGGCGGCTCCATCGGCCCGATGGAGCGCGTGGACGGCCGCGGTCTGGTCGCGCTGCCCGGCCTGATTAACACGCACCACCACCTGTACCAGACGCTGACGCGCGTGCGCGCTCTCGACCAGGGCCTCTTCGGCTGGCTGCGCGCGCTGTATCCGGTCTGGGCCGGCATGGATCAGGAGTGGATGTTCGCAGCCTCGCGCGTGGGCCTGGCCGAACTGGCGCTCTCAGGCTGCTCAACGACAACGGACCACCACTACGTCTTTCCGAAGGCCAGCAACGGATTGGACCTACTGGAAGCAGAGATCTCCGCGGCCCGCGAGATCGGCCTGCGGTTCCATCCCTGCCGCGGATCGATGGATCTAGGCGAGTCCGAGGGCGGGCTGCCGCCCGACTCGATAGTGCAGGACACGGAGACGATCCTGGCGCAAACCGAGGAGGCCGTTGCTCGCTTCCACGACCCAGCTCCTGGGGCGATGCTGCGGATCGCGGTGGCGCCCTGCTCTCCGTTCTCCGTGACCGAGCGGCTGATGCGTGAGTCCGCGGCGCTGGCCCGCCGCCTGGGAGTCCGCCTGCATACCCACATCGCCGAGACCCTCGACGAGGACGCCTACTGCAAAGCCACCTATGGAAAGCGGCCCGTGGAGCTGCTCGAAGACCTTGGGTGGTTGGGTCAAGATGTCTGGCTGGCGCACTGCGTGCACCTCTCAGACCGGAACGTTCACCAGATCGCCCACAGCGCGACCGGTGTGGCCTGGTGCCCGACCTCGAACCTGCGCCTGGGATCGGGCATCGCACCTGTGCGCCTGCTCCTTGACGCCGGCGCACGGGTGGGTCTGGGCGTGGACGGATCCGCGTCCAATGACGGCGGGCACCTGCTGGCCGAAGCGCGCATGGGACTGCTGGTTGCCCGATCCGGCGGCGCCGCCGCGATGAGCGCTCGGGAGGCGCTGCGCGTGGCCACGCGGGGAGGGGCGGCCTGCCTGGGCCGCGATGACATCGGCTCGCTGCAGGTCGGGAAGCGCGCGGACGTGGCGCTGTTTTCGGTCGAGGGACTGGAGCACGCCGGCGCGGGTGCCGATCCCGTCGCCGCGCTCGTGCACTGCAGCCCACAGCGCGTGCGGCACCTGTACGTGGAAGGCCGGGCCGTGGTTAGGGATGCGCGCCTGGTCGGCGCCGATGAGGCCACGATCGCCTCGGAGGGCCGCCGAGCCGCGCTTCGGATCGCCGGCCGGCCCAGGGGGAGCGTTCAGGCATGAGCATCGGAACGGTGACAAGGACGCGGGGCGGAGTCGGCGAGAGCGTCCGCCGTGTGGACGGCGTCCCCAAGGTCAAGGGCGCGTTTCAGTTCGGGAGCGATCTCTGGGCCGAAGGGATGCTGTGGGGGCACACCCTGCGCAGCCCGCACCCGCACGCGTTGATCCGCTCGGTCAACGTCGCCGGTGTCCTGGACCTACCCGGCGTACACGCCGTGCTCCTGGCCGGTGACGTGCCCGGCAAGAAGAACTTCGGGCTGGAGTTCGCCGATCAGCCGGTGCTGGCAGGGGACCGCGTCAGGCACGTCGGCGAGCCGGTGGCGATCCTTGCGGCGGTGGATCCCGAAACCGCCAGGCGCGCGGCCGCGCAGATCGTCGTGGATTACGAGGTCCTGCCCGCGGTCACCGACATGGAGGCGGCCCTGCGACCCGAGGCGCCCCGGCTGCACGAGTACGGCAACGTGCTCCGGCACGTCCGCATCGTGCACGGCGATCCCGACGCCGAGGCCGAGGTGTGGGTCGAGGGGTACTACGAAACCGCGATGCAGGACCAGGCGTTCCTGGGCCCGGAGTCCGGCATGGCGATCCCCGACGCCGACGGCGGTGTGGATCTCTACGTAGCCACGCAGTGGCTGCACGTGGACCGCGAACAGGTGGCGCCCTGCTTGAACCTGCCCTCTGAGAAGGTGCGGCTGCATCTGGCCGGAGTGGGTGGCGCGTTCGGCGCGCGCGAGGACGTTAGCATGCACATTCATGCCTGCCTGCTGGCGCTATGCACCGGGAAGCCCGTGAAGATGGTCTACGGCCGAGAGGAGTCGTTCTTCGGCCACGTTCACCGGCACCCATCCCGGATCTGGATGCGTCATGGTGCCACGCGCGAGGGCCGGCTCGTCAACGTGCGAGCGCGGCTCTTGCTGGACGGCGGCGCGTACTCGTCGTCGGGATCGGCGGTAATCGGCAACGCCTCAACTTTCGCGACCGGGCCCTACGAGGTGCCCAACGCGCTCATCGAGGGCACGCGGGTCTTCACCAACAACCCGCCGTGCGGGGCGATGCGTGGGTTCGGGGCGGTACAGGTCTGCTTCGCGTACGAGGCGCAGATGGACAAACTCGCCAAAGCGCTGGGGATGGACCCGGTGGCGCTCCGTCTCAAGAACGCGCTTGGGGCCGGTTCGGTCCTGCCGACGGGCCAGGTCATCCGGGGTAGCGCGCCGGTGCGCGAGGTGATCGAGCGGTGCGCCGCGATCCCGATGCCGGTAGAGGAGAGGGGGCGCCGCGATCAGTTCTCCTACCCGGGCGGCGCCGGCAACGTCTCGCGCGGCGAGGCGCTGCTCCGTGGGGTCGGGTTCGCCGTTGGCTACAAGAACATCGCCTACAGTGACGGCTTCGACGACTCGGCGGAGGCGCGCGTCAAGCTGTTTGCCGGGCCTTCAGGGGCGATCGCCGAGGTGCACTCCGCCGCGGCCGAGGTGGGGCAGGGAGTGCACACGGTGCTGGCTCAGATCGCGCGCACCGAGCTGGGGGTTGAGCACGTCGTGCTGCACCCCTCGGACACGCTTGTGGGTTCGGCCGGGTCCACATCCGCATCCCGTCAAACCATGATGTCGGGCGGAGCAGTGCAACTGGCCTGCCGGGCGATCAGGGAGGAGTTGTTCCGGCGCGCCGGCCTCAGCGCTGAGACAGGCGATGTCCTGGAGGGTCCGATTGAGATGTACCTCGACGAGCCGATCGAGCGCACGCGCGTCTACCACCACCGCGCGACGCGCGAGATGGACGCCATGGGGCAGGGCGACCCTCACGTCAGCTTCGCCTTCGCGGCGCAGCGCGCGGTGGTGGAGGTGGACGAAGAACTGGGGCTCGTCAGGGTGGTACAAATCGCCACGGCGCAGGACGTGGGGTGCGCGATCAATCCGCAGGCCGTCTACGGGCAGATCGAGGGCGGCACGGCCATGGGGCTGGGGTTTGCCCTGATGGAAGAGGTTCAGGTGCGGGAAGGTCGCATCCTGAACGCTTCCTTCACCGACTACCTGATACCCACGATCCTGGACATGCCGCCGGTGGAGGCGGTGCTGGTCGAGGAGCCCGAACCAGGGTCGCCGTTCGGCGTCAAGGGCGTGGGCGAGCCGCCCACCGTGGTCTCGACCGCCGCAATCGTAGCCGCGCTGCGCAACGCCACCGGCAGAGAGCTGAACCGCGTTCCGGTCCGGCCCGACGACCTGATCGGCCTCACCCGGCCGGCCACCTCATCCGGCCCGCCGCCTGCGCCCGACGTGCCGGGTCCGAAGGCGGTCCCGCACTACTGGGGCCTGACCCACGGGCAGGGGACGCTGATGGAGCCCGAGTAGGCCAGAGCCCCAGGAGGATCCCGTGTCCGTCCTCGAACATCCCGCCGAACTGCTTCGGCGCCTGATCCAGTTCGACACCACCAACCCGCCGGGCAACGAAGCCGCCTGCGTCGGCTACATCAACGACCTGCTGACCGCAGCCGGTTTCGAGACCACGCTTCTGGCCCGCGATCCCGCTCGGCCCAACCTGATCGCGCGCCTGGCCGGCGAGGGCAGTGCGCCGCCGCTGCTGCTCTACGGGCACGTGGACGTCGTGACCACCGCCGGGCAGGTCTGGCAGCACCCACCGTTCGAGGGCCGCATGGTGGACGGCTTCGTCTGGGGCCGCGGCGCCCTGGACATGAAGGGCGGCGTTGCGATGCTGCTTGCCGCGCTCCTACGCGCCCGTGCCGAGGGCCTGCGGCCGGCCGGCGACGTGGTGCTGGCGATCCTCTGCGACGAGGAGGCCAACGGTGAATGCGGCGCCCGCTTCCTGGTCGAGAACCACGCAGGGCTGTTCGAAGGGATCCGCTACGCCATCGGCGAGTTCGGTGGGTTCAGTATGCCGGTCGGCGGCCGGACGTTCTATCCCATACAGGTCGCCGAGAAGCAGATCTGCCGGTTGAGGGCGACGATTAGCGGGCCCGGCGGGCACGGTGCCCTGCCCATGCAGGGCGGCGCCATGGCGTCGCTCGGACGCGTACTGAGGGCATTGGACAGGCGCCATCTGCCGGTGCGCGTGACTCCTGTGGCCCGGCAGATGATCGAGGCGATCGCCGGCTCACTGCGGCCGCCGTCCAGTTGGATCCTGCGCGCTCTGCTGAACCCGCGTCGCGCAGACGGCGCGCTGGCGCTGATGGGTGAGCGCGGCCGGATGTTCTCCTCGCTGCTGCGGAACACGGTAAACGCGACCATCGTGCGCGGCGGCGAGAAGATCAACGTCATCCCCAGCGAGATCCTCCTTGACATGGATGGGCGGCTGCTGCCGGGGTGCACACCGGATGACCTGATTGCCGAGCTGCGCCCGATCGTGGGGCCCGACGTCGCCCTGAACGCGGTCGGCGAGCCGGGTGTGGTCCGCCACGGCCCCGGCTCCGCGTCACCCGACATGGGGATGTTCGGTCTGCTTGCGGGGATTCTACGCGATGCGGATCCAACCGGCATCCCGGTGCCGTATCTCATGGCCGGCGCCACCGACGGGCGGTTCTTTGCACGGCTGGGAATCCAGACGTACGGCTTCCTGCCGATGCGCCTGCCCGAGGGCATGAACTTCTCGCGCCTCGTGCACGCGGCCGACGAGCGGATTCCCTCCGATGCGGTCGAGTTCGGCGCGCGGGCGGTCCTGGAAGCTCTCAGGAGGTTCGGGAGGGCGCGCTCAGTTCCAGTTAGTTAGGCACCAACCCGCTGGATTTCACCAGGGCGCACAGCTGCCAGGGCCCGTAAGATGGCATGGACCAGCGGCTGCAGCGCTTCGATGCGGTTACGGGCCAGCAGCTCGCCGTTCTCGAGGCCTTTCCAGCCCATCTGGGCGATCGTGCGGACCTCGTGGCCGGTGAGCTCAGCCACGAGGTCCCTGGGCACCTGTTCGTCAAGAAGAACGCGCAACGGCCATCAGGGCGTCGCGGGCGATCTCGAGGGCGCCGAGCGCCTGCTTGCGGCTGACCGTCGGATACTGATCAAGGAAGCGCTCCAGCGAGTCGCCAGCCTCCAGGCAGTCGAACAAGACCTGAGCGGGGACACGCGTGCCCACGAACACAGGCGTACCCCCGAGGATCTTCGGGTCGCTGTGAACAACCGCAGTCTTGGTGCTCATTGGACCGCTCCTATCATGGCTACTGCAAGATTATGCATCGATGGCAGCAAATGTGCCTACGTTGACTGGGGAGGACATGGACGCACACGCCGCAGCCAGCAGGCGGTACGCGCCCCATCAGGGCTGGCGGGCCTTCGCCTCGTCGCGCCGGGCTCGGAGCCTCCTGCCCAGCCGGCGGGGTAGCGCCCAGACGATGTGATCGGTTGAGGAGACCTCGATGCCGACTGTCTCCATGTCGCGCAGATTGGCCTTGTGCGCTTCGGCATCGCCGGCCATGGTCGCATCCGACGCGACCACGACCTCAAGGTCAAGGGCGAGAGCGTCGTAAGCGCTGCACCGGATGCTGCCCAGGGTCTCCACCCCGGCCAGCACCACGAGCTCGACCTCCTGGGCCAGCAGCACGGTTTCCAGGTCGGTCTTGTGGAAGGCGCTCCACCGCTGTCTGTGCACTACCGCCTCACCGGAGACCGGCTCGAGCCCCTCGACGGGCGCATGCCCGCTCGTGCCCGGCACGAACGCGCCGCCGGAGCGGAGGAACCGGTCGCGCCGCGTGATCTCGATGTCAGTGCCGTCCGCCTTGTACTCCCGTGCCGAGTGGACGACCGGCAGGCCGTGCTTCCGGAAGGCATCCAGCAGCTTCTTGATGTTGGGAATCACGCCCACAGCGCCACGCACCTCGAATGCCGCGCCCGGCAGGCAGGAGTCGTTCTGCATGTCAATGATGAGCAGCGCTGGATTACCCATGGTTCCTCCCCTCAGACGGTCAGGGCCGGTCCCCGGTAGGCCCAACTCGTCAGGCGGTGCTCTATGATCGCAAAGAACGCGAACAGCGCCACGCCCATTGCGGCGACCACGATCAATCCGGCAAACACGAGCGGCACCTCGAAGCGCGAGCTGGCCGCGATCATAAGGTAGCCGATGCCCTTGTTTGCTGCTACGGTCTCCGAGATCACCGCGCCCACGAATGCCAGCGTGACCGAAACCTTGAGCGACGCGAAGAAGTAGGGCAGCGATCGGGGAATGCCAACCTTAAGGAAGATCTCGCGCTTGGACGCTCCCAGTGACCGCAGCACGTCCTGCAGCTCCGGTTCCAGCGTGGCCAGCCCGGTGGCCACGTTCACGACGATCGGGAAGAACGAGATGAGGAACGCGGTGAGGATCGCCGGGATCGTGCCGATTCCAAACCAGATTACGAGCACGGGCACGATCGCCGCCTTGGGCACGCTGTTGAACGCCACCAGCAGGGGATAGAGCGCCCGGTACACCAGCGTTGAGTAGCCGATGGCCAGTCCCAGCCCCATTCCTCCGGCGAGGGCCATGGCGAATCCCACCAGGGTTGTGTACAGCGTCTGCGAGGCGTTGAACCAGATGGCCTCGCGCCACTTCACCAGCGCTACCCACACTGCGGTGGGCCCGGGCAGGATGAACTCGGGCACGCGCAGCAAGGCGACCCCTGCCTCCCAGATTGCGAAGACGGCCACGATCACCACCAGCGGGGGCAGCCACTCTGTCAACAAGTTTGAGCGCTTCATCGTCCGCTCACCGTCCCAGCACCTCGCCGATCTGGCGCCTGATCTCGTGATACGTCTCCGTGAATTGCGCGCTGAAAGTATCCTCCAGCGTGCGCGGGCGCGGAACGTCCACGGTGGTACGGGACACTATCCGCCCAGGGCGCGTGCTCATCACGTACACGGTGTCCGCCAGGAACACTGCCTCACGCAGGTCATGGGTCACCAGCAGCACGGTGAACCGCCGCTGCATCCACAGGTCCTGCAGGACCTGCCAGAGTTCCTCTCGGGTGAAGGCGTCCAGCGCGCCAAAGGGCTCGTCCAGCAGCAGGATCTCCGGATTGTGGATCAGGGCGCGGCACAGGCTGGCCCGCTGCTGCTGCCCTCCGGAGATCTGCCAGGGGTGGCGGTCGTCGAACCCACTCAGGCCGACCGACGCGAGCAACTCCCGCGCCTGCGCCACGTACTCCGAGCGGTGGCGGCGGAACCGCTGCTTGTGTGGGGCGACGACCTCCATCGGGAGCAGGACGTTGTCCATGACCTTGCGCCAGGGGAGGAGGATAGGGTTCTGAAATGCCATTCCCACGTTCTTTTGGGGGCCTCGCACCTGCACGTTCCCCACGCTGGCGCTGCCCTTCCCGGGCACGACCAGGCCGGCCAGGACCTTGAGCAGAGTGGTCTTGCCGCAGCCGCTGGGCCCAGCCACCACCACGAACTCGCCCCGCCGCACCGTGAGACTCACGTCCTCGACGGCGCGGACCGCCTGGCCCTCGTGTTGGTAGTCCAGCGTGACGTTATCGAGGCGGACGAAGGTCTCTTCAGCGGTGAGGTTGGTCAAAACCGTCCCTCTGCGAAGGCATCAATCATGGCGCGCACGTCGTCTCCAAGGGGATACAGGATGGGGCAGGTGCACCCGGCGGCCACGTACTCACGGACCTTGGCGCGGCACTCCGCTGGGGTGCCCGAGGCGGTTATCATCTGGACCACTTCGTCGGGCACCAGGCGCATTGCCCTGTGGATCTCCTCCGGCCCGGCCGGCCAGGTAAGCTCTTTGCCGATCTCGTCCAGCAGCGCCGGGTTCACCCCGCTGGCCTTCATGATGTGGGGCTGCTGGCCGAGGTACTGCGTCACCAGTTCGCGGGCGCGGTCCAGTGCCAAAGAGCGATCCTCGTCCAGGGAGCAGACCACGAGCTGGGGCCGGTCGAGGTCCTCGACCCTCCGCCCGGCCCTGGCGGCGCCGGCGGCAAGCGCTTCCATCGCCGTCTTGTTGTAGCCGGGGCTGACCAGGTAGTTCAGCAGCACGCCGTCGGCGATCTCACCGGTCAGCTCCATCATCTTCATGCCCGTCGCGCCGATGTAGATGGGCACCTTCTTGGGCGAACGGTCGCCGTGCACGATGTCGAGCTCGATGTCGGTGACGTGCACGAACTCGCCGTGGTAGGTCACCCTCTCCATGGCCAGCAGCCGCCGGGTGACCTCGACGACCTCGCGCATCGCCTGCAGCGGCTTGCGCCGGTTCACCCCGACCTTTGTGGCCAGCGGCTCCCACCAAGCGCCGACCCCGAGCATTACCCGGCCCGGCGCCAGGTCGTCGAGGGTGGAGAACGTTGCCGCCAGCAGTCCCACGTTGCGCGTCCAGAGGCTGACGACCCCCGAACCCACCTTGATCCGGTCGGTGACCGCCGCGAACGCGGCCAGCGGGATCGTGGCCTCGCGGACCAGGCGGCTCTCCGCCTGCCACACCGCCTCGAACCCGCGCTCCTCGGCGTACCGCACGTACTCCATTCCTTGGCGAATGGGATGCTTGTCCTGCAGGTACAGGGCTACGCGTCCGCCGCCTGGTGTCATGGCCTCGGTCCTCCTGCGGGTTCGAACTCGTGGGGTCCTATCTCCTCGAGGCGGCGCCACAGCCGCTCTGTCTGCGTTCTTGCCTGCGCGGCAAGCCGGTCCTGGTCTACCTTTGTCAGCCGCCGATCCGCCACCACGATCTCGCCGCCCACAACAACGTCGCGCACGTGTCGCGCCGAGAGGCCGAAGATCCAGTGGCCGGCCAGGTTGCCCTCGTGCAGCGGCGTTGGGGTAGGGTAGTCCAGCACCGTGATGTCTGCCGGCGCGCCGGGCTCGATTCGGCCCAGCGCGGGTTCGCCCAGGATCCTCCCGGCCATGCGCGCGCCTGCGGCCATGCGCTGGAGCGGCCATGCGAAGTCGAGGAAGAGATCGTCCTCCCGGGCCCGCCAGTACGCGGCCGCCGATTCGGCGAACATGTCGGCGCCGATGCCGTCGGTGCCGAGCACCACGCGCTCTCCGAGGCGGCCCACCCGCGCGCGGCCGACCGAGTTGTTCATATTGGACCGCGCGTTGTGCGCCACGGTCGCTCCGGAGCGGAGAATCGCGGCGATCTCGCCATCGTCCACGTGCACGCAGTGGACCAGGATTGCCCGATCATCCAGCGCGCCGGCATCGGCCAGCCGGTGCACCACGCGCCGGCCAAAGCGGGCCAGGGCATCGCGCTGGTCTGCTCCGTCTTCGGCCACGTGGACGTGAACGCCTGCGCTTGCCTGGCGCGCAAGCTCGACACAGGCGGCCAGCGTGTCCGCCGAGAGAGTGAACGACGCGTGCGCGCCCACCAGGCCCATTGCCAGGGGCCGCTGCGCGGCCAGGAACCGCCGGTTCTCCTCGACCCCGGCGCGCGCACGTTCGGGCCCATCGCGATCGGTGACCTCGTAGCAGAGAACCGAACGCAGGCCGAGTTCGCCGAGCGCGTCCGCAATGACATCGAGCGAGCCCGCGATGGCGTAGGGCGAGGCGTGGTGATCAACGACGGTGGTTGTGCCGGAAAGCAGCGCGCTCATCGCGCCGGCCAGTGCCGACGCGCGGACCGTCTCCTCGTCCAGGACCCGGTCCAGCCGCCACCAGACGCGCCGGAGGATCTGCGTGAAGTTGGCCGGCGGCTCCAGGCCGTAGGGCATGCCTCGCGCCAGCGCAGAGTATAGATGCGTGTGCGCGCAGACGTTACCAGGGATGATCAGGCAGCCCGAGCAGTCGCGGCGCGGAAGACCCTCCGGAGCCCGGCCGACCGCGGTCACCCGGCCTCCCTCGATCAGCACGTCGGCCTGGAGAAGCGCTGGCGCGTCCAGCGACGCAAGCACGGTACCGCCGGTCAGGGCGAGACCCATCTCAGGCATTCTCAACCTCACACACCCTCAACGCGGCCGGGCCGCGCCCTTTTGGGCACGAACCCTCGGGCCGCGGGAGAATCCTTCATGGGCAGCCGGGTCCGGCGAATGCCGTCATAGGACCACAGCGCGCCGGCGATCGCCGCGGCCGTGGGGATGTTGCCGATCTCTCCAACTCCCTTGGCCCCGTATGGTCCCTCGGGCTGGAACTCCTCGACGAAGATGCACTCAACCGCAGGCATCCCCACCGCAGGCACGATGCCCAGCGACTTGAGGGTGTCGGTCACCGGCACCCCTCCCTCCAGCACCAGTTCCTCGGAGAGCGCGTACCCCATCCCCATGTGGACGGACCCCTCTATCTGGCCTTCCAGCAGCGTCGGATTCATAACCCGGCCGACGTCGTGGGCCGCGATCACCCTGGCCACCCGCCCGTCATCGTCGAGGATTGCTACCTGGGTGGCCCAGCCGTACGCGAAGTGCGTCACCTGATCCTCCACGCCCGGGGTCGGCTTGGAGGTCCAGTCAATCACGGTCTCGCCGTAGAACTCCTGCCCGGCCAGCGACTCCAGCCGAGCATCCCCGCTCCGTCCACCCCCGAGCCGACCGCCCCCGAGATGGCCACCCCCGAGCGCGGCCCGCAGGCGCTTCGCCGCCTCGATGACCGCCAGCCCGCCGAGGACCGTGGCGCGGGAAGCCGTGGTCTCACCGGTGCCCAACTCGCGCACCGTGTCAACCGCGACCGCCACCCGGTCGGGTGTCAGGCCGAGTTCCTCGCAGGCCACCTGTTGAAGGATGGTATGAACTCCCTGTCCCATCTCGGTCCAGGAGTGAAACACCGTGACCGTGCCGCCCTCCTCGACGCGCAGCACCGCCCTGCCGTACTCGGTCAGGCCGTTGCCGATCCCGGTGTTCTTTACGGCGCAGGCGATGCCGGCGTAGCGCGCCGAGCGAAAGGCGTCGCGCACCGCGAGCAGCGTCTTCTTGAGGCCGACGCCCGGCCCCAGCTTCTGGCCGGTGGCGAAGACGTCGCCGACGTCCAATGCGTTACGCCATCGGATCTCCCAGCGGTCTATGCCCACCCGCAGGGCCAGTGTGTCCATCATCGCTTCCATCGCGAAGCTGACTTGGTTGACCCCGAACCCGCGCATGGCGCCGGCGGGCGGGTTGTTGGTGAAGACCGCCCTTGACTCGACGTCCACGTTCGGCACGCGGTATGGGCCGCAGGCGTGGCCCGCCGCCCGCTCCAGGACTTTGTCCCCGACGCTGGCGTAGGCGCCGGTGTCCCCCACGATCCGCGCGCGCACCGCGAGCAGGCGTCCCGCCTCGTCGCAGCCGACCGTGTACTCCATGGTCATGGGATGGCGCTTGGGATGGAACCGGATGCTCTCCCGCCGTGACAGCGCCAGCATCACCGGCCGACCGGTCATCACGGCCAGCAGTGAGGCGTGCGCCTGGACGCTCAGATCCTCCTTGCCGCCGAAGCCGCCGCCGCTGGAAACCAGCGTGACCCGGACCCTTTCCTCAGGGAGCGCGAGCACCGATGCCACCTGCCGGCGGTCCTCCCAGATGCCCTGCCCCTGCGAGAAGAAGTGCACGCCGCCGTCGCCGGAAGGCACTGCCAGGCAGGCCTCCGGCTCGAGAAACGCGTGCTCGATGGATTGGGTGCGGAAAGTCTCCCCGGCTACGAACGCAGCGCCTGCGAGCGCCGCGCCCGCGTCGCCGCGCTGCACCTTCGTCACGGAGAGCAGGTTGCCCATTTCGTGGACCACCGGGGCGCCCTCGGCCAGCGCCTCGAACGGATCGGTGACCGGGGGCAGTACCTCGTACTCCACCTCGATGAGGGCCGCGGCCGCGCGGGCGGCGGCCCTGGACTCGGCCGCGACGACCGCCAGGATGTCCCCGACGTAGTTTGTGACCTCGCCCTCGGCCACGAACTGCCGCCAGTCGCTGAAGATCAGGCCCACCCGGCGCTCTCCAGGCACGTCGCGCCAGGTGGCCACCGCGACGACGCCGGGATGGGCGCATGCCCTCGATACGTCAATGCGCAATACCTTTGCCCGAGGGTGATCGGACCACCGCACGGCGCCGTGGAGCATGCCGGGTACGCGCATGTCGGCCACGAACGGCTTCTGGCCCAGCACCAGATCTCGACCCTGGTACCGCGCGGTGCGCGATCCCACCTTGCCGCTGCGATCGGGCGCAGGAACCGGTTCCCCGCGCCGCGCCCCGGCGGCGTAGCTGATGGCGTCAATGATCTTGATGTAGCCGGTGCACCGGCAGAGGTTGCCGGCCAGGGCCCTGGCGATCTCCTCGCGAGAGGGATCGGGATTACGGTCCAGCAGGGATTCGGCCTTCATCACGATGCCCGGTGTACAGAATCCGCACTGGGACGCGCCGGAGGCGACGAAGCAGTCCGCCCACTGCGCGCGGTGCTCCTCGGGCAGTCCTTCAAGCGTGGTGACCTGCCGTCCGGCGGCCCTCTCCGCCGGCTGGGCGCACGATACCACCGCCCTGCCATCCAGGAGCACCGTGCACGCGCCGCAGGAGCCCTCCGGTGCGCACCCGTCCTTCATCGAGGTCAGGCCGCACTGCTCGCGGAGCACCTCCAGCAGGCTCGCGCCCTTGCGGGCTTCCAGCGAGACCTGCCGTCCGTTGAGCGTGAACTCCACTGCGATCAGCCCAGGGTGATGCGCGTGCCGGTTTCCCCGCCCAGCGCCCGCTCCAGGTTCTCAGGGTTGGTGATCAACGCCTCGCCCCCGCCCCGCTCCAGGTAGCCGATGACCGCCTCCATCTTGGGAGCCATGCTGCCCTTCGCAAAGTGCACGCCCTCGGCCAGGTACTCCTTGGCCTGGGACAGGGTCATCCGCCGGATCGTCTGCTGGTTGGGCTTGCCGAAGTTGAGGGCTACCTGTTCCACCGAGGTGGTGATTACGAATAGGTCGGCGCCTATGACCGTGGCCAGCAGTGACGATGCCAGGTCCTTGTCAATGACCGCGGCCACCCCACGCAGGTTGCCTTCCGCGTCGGCTACGACCGGGATTCCGCCTCCGCCCACGGTGATGACCACGAACCCCTCGCCGATCAGGCGCTTGACCGCCTCCTCTTCGACGATGCGGATCGGGACCGGCGAGGCCACGACGCGCCGCCAGCCCCTTCCCGCGTCCTCAACCACGCTCCAGCCCTCCTCGGCTTGTCGGCGCCGGGCCTTCTCCGCGTCCATGAACGACCCGATCGGCTTGGTCGGTTTCTGGAAGGCAGGATCGTCCGCGCTCACCTCGACCTGCGTTACCACGGTCACGGCGTCCTTCTTGATGCCGAGCCGGCGGAACTCATTGTACAGGTTCTGCTGGAGCGCATAGCCGATGGCGCCCTGGCTGTCGGCGCCGCAAACGTCGAGCGGCACCTCGTGCAGCTCGTGGGCGGCCAGCTCCGACCGGCGCAGGATGAAGCCGACCTGAGGTCCGTTGCCGTGCCCGATTGTTACGTCCCAGCCGTCCCGGATCATGCCGGCGATGCGCCGGCAGGTCTCCCTGGCGGCCTCGTACTGGTCCTGCACCGTCTGGCGTTTTGAATCCTTGATCAGCGAGTTCCCGCCGATCGCCACTACCGCGGTACGCCCGGCCATGCGCTTCCCTCCCGCAGCCCTCTTCCCGCCGCTCTCTTCCTGGGCGCGTCGCCGTATCCGGTGCGCGTCAGCTCATCGTCAGGGCCATCACGGCCTTCTGTCCGTGCAGCCGGTTTTCGGCCTCGTCGTAGACCACCGATTGAGGCCCGTCAATCACCGCGTCGGTGACCTCGATGTTGCGGTCGGCGGGCAGGGGGTGCATGTAGATCGCGTCATCCCCGGCCATTGCCATGCGCCGCTCATCGGTGATCCAGTCCTTGTACTTGGCGGAGTGCTTCGCGCCTTCCTCATCGCTCTTAACGGTCAGCAGGGCGCCCCAGCTCTTCGCGTAGACGACGTCGGTGCCGCGAATGCCGGCCTCGAAGTCGTCCATGATCTCAAACCCAACCTTGGCGCGGCGTGCGTTCTCCTGCGCCTGTCCCACGATCTCGGGCATCAGCTGGAATCCCGGCGGGTGGACCAGCCGGACGTTCATGCCGAAGCGGGGCATCAGGAGGATCAGACTCTGCGGCACGCTGATCGGCTTCTGGTAGCTGGCGGCGTAGGCCCAGCTCACGGTGATGGTCTTCCCGCGCGGATCGCCCTTCTTCTCGATAATGGTCAGCAGGTCCGCGAGGGCCTGGAACGGGTGGTAGATGTCGCACTGCATGTTCAGCACGGGCACACGGCTGGCCGCGGCGACCTCGCGGATGTACTTGTTGCCCCCCATCCAGTCCACGTGCCTGATGGCTAGGCCGTCGTTGTAGCGTCCCAGGATCTCGCCGATCTCCTTGGCGGTGTCGCCGTGGGCGATCTGGGTGGTGCGGCTCTCGATGAACTGCGCGTGGCCGCCCAACTGCGCCATGCCGGCCTCGAACGAGGCGCGGGTGCGCGTGCTGGAGAAGAAGAACAGCATCGCCAGCACCTTGTCGCGCAGGATGGCGTGCGGCTGGCTGAGGGCTCGGCTGCGCTTGAGATCCAAGGCCACGTCCAGCGCGGTATCGATCTCCTCCTTGGTCCACTCCTGCAGGGTGATGAGGTCACGTCCGCGGAGATATGTCTGCATCGGGACTCCTCCTATTCCACTGCGCCCAGCACGAGGGCCAGCAGCGCCATGCGAACGACCACGCCGTTGAACGCCTCGGTCCAGTACCGAGCGTGGCGGGTGATGTCAACGTCGGGGGTAAGCTCGTCCATGCGCGGCAGGGAGTGCAGCACGATCGCGCTGCTCTTGCCCCGCTCCCGCAGCAACTGGCGGGTGATCTTGTAGGCCGCCGGGGTGAGCCCCACGTCGCCGGAGCGCTCGTCACGGGACTTCGTGTAGTCGGGCTGGACCACGGGCTCCATGTAGATCACGTCTGCCTCGCCGATGACTTCCTCGGCCGTGGCTACCTCACGGTACCGGACGCTGAGCGCGTCGAGCTCCGCCTTGAACTCGGGAAGAAGGGACATCTCGGGCGGCGAGACCACGAACGCCTCCATGTCGAACTGCGACATCGCGTAGAGGATTGAGTGCATCGTGCGCATCCGCATGTCGCCCACGCACAGCACCTTGAGGCCGTCCAGCGTGCCCAGCTCGCGCTGGATCGTGTATAGGTCTATCAGTACCTGGGTGGGGTGCTCCCCCCAGCCGTCGCCGCAGTTGATGATCGGCACCGAGGCCCAGCGGGCCGCCTCGTGCGGCGCGCCCTGCTGGAAATGGCGCATGGCGATGACGTCGCCGTAGTACTCGAGCATGTGCACGGTGTCCTTGATAGACTCCTGGTAGAAGTCGCCGGCACGGGTCATCTTGGCGTCCGAGAACCCCAGCACGCTGCCTCCCAGCCGGATCATGGCCGCCTCCGTGGCCAGGCGCGTGCGGGTGCTGGGCTGGTAGAACGCGGTGACCAGGGTCTTGTGCTTCAGCAGGTCGGTGTTGCGCCGGTCGCGCGCGTAGGGCTTCAGGTCGTCCGCCACCTGGAAGACACGGAAAAACTCGTTGCGCTCGAAATCCTTGAGCGACAGGATGTCCCTACCGAGAAAGCTTCTCATTAACCGATCCCTCCCTTTATGCCGGCCGTTCGGCCCTCGTATTGTCTCATCGTTTCACGCCGGTGAACAACACCGCCACGCGCTCACCCGACCCGATGCCGCCCTCGCGATGAAGGCGCAGCAGCCCGGCCAGCCCGGCGGAGCCGGTGTGATCCACACCGATCCCCGTGGCTGCCTGCGCGAGCGCGTTGGCTTCCTTCAGTGTCTCCTCAGATACCAGGACCGGAGTGCCCCCGGTGGTTGCCATCCCCCGGAGAACCGCCAGCCAGTCGTAAGTCTCGTCATCGAGGATGCCGTGTGCGATGCTCTTCGGCTCCTCCTCCCACGGCCACATGAACTGCGAACGGTGGGTGGCGGCGTAGCGCAATGCCTCCTCGATCCTCTCGCGGCCCTCCGGCCCGCCCTCAGGAGACGGCCCGATCCGCTCCATGAGCCGGCCGTAGGCCCGCTCCAAAGGATGGCCGCCCAGGGTCTGGACCGCGTGGATCCGCGGCATCCGCTCCAGCGCGCCCAGGCGCACCGCGTCCTGGAGCGCCTGGATCACGGAGCTGGCCAGCGCACCGCCGCCTGTCTGGATGAACAGGCGGTCCAGCGTACTGCCGGCGGACGCCAGATCCGAGGCGATCTCGTATCCCAGGGTCTTGCCGCCGTCTATCGTCAGCCCATTGTCAGGCCCCTGGCAGGTGAACGGCAGGGCGCCCTCGCGCACCGCCTGCTGCAGCCGGTGGTAGGTAGGATCGCCGGGGGAGCCTTCCTCCCTGGGGCAGATAGTCAGGTGCGCGCCCAGCGCCTCCAATCGTGATACCACCACCGGGTCGGCGCTCGTGGGCACGAACACCTGGAGCCGCCGCCCGCCGGCCCGGGCCACCACTGCGGCGGCCAGTGCCGCGTTGCCGCAACTCGCGATGGCCAAATCGGGCGCGCCCGCGCCGGCCTGTTCGGTCCCGGCCCGAGCGGTCAGGCCGGCCCGCTCGACTACCTCCAGGTGGATCAGCAGCCCCATCAGGTGGCGCGCCTTGTGCGACCCGGAAACATTGCCGGTTTCGTTCTTCACCCAGACGCCGCCCCCGGCGAATCCAAGACGGTCGCCTAGCGGACCGCTGCGGAAGAACGGGGTGGCCTCAAACCCGCCCCCGTCCACCTGCGCCACCGCGAGGTCGAGCCGCTCGACCAGGCCGACATAGTCGGCGTCGGTGAGGCCGTGCGCCAGGGCCAGGTGGTAAGAGTGTGAGAGCTCGCGATATCGGACGAACGGGTTGGCCGGACCGTAGGCGGGAAACCGAAGGCCCGCCGGGTCCAGCACCGCGGTCATCACGTGGTCGGTATCGTCGCCCCGGCCTGCGTTGGGACACCTGAAGGGGTAGGGATCGCCGGGCGGTGCCGCGGCGCCACACCCGGTACAGGCAATCATGCGGCCGCTCCCGTCCTTCCGTTGAACTCCTCGATCAGATGGTCCCAGGCTGGGATGATCGCCCGCATCTCCTGCCAGAACCGCTGATCCCGCCTGGCCTCGAACTCCTCGATCGAGATCCCCTGCTGTTCCACCCAGGTGAAGTAGCCCAGGTTGAAGATGCGGTCCCGGTCCACGCGGGTCAACTCCAGCAGGTGGTCGTTGGTGACGCTGCCCAGGTGTCCGGCGAACGTCGCGCCGGCGGCGACCGCATCGAATCCGCCTGGGAAGTACTTCCGGAGGGATTTCTCCCGCTCGGTGGCGTACATCGCCGCGCCGTCGGTGGCGACGGTGACGACGACATCTTGTGGCCCCATCCCGAAGTGCTTCGCGGTCTTGATCGCCCCGAGCACGTTGCAGATGCTGGAGAGCCCCAGCGCCGGCAGCAGTTCAATCACCGCGGGCGGTACACCCTGCCGGCTCACGAGATACTCGCGGCCGGCAGGAGTGTTGAACAACACGTCGAGCCGATCGGTGCTCTGGTCCGAGACCGCCGCCACCAAGTCGGTGTTCGTCACGTTGTGGATCAGAGGGATGTGCTTGTCACCTATGCCCTGGATGTTGTGCTCGCCGAAACCGTTGTACAGCATGGTTGGGCACTCAAGGGCCTCCATGGCCACAATCTTGGCGCCGTACTGTTCCTTGAGGTAGTCACCGGCGCCCAGGGTGCCGGCCGAGCCGGAGGCGGAGACAAAGGCGCGCATCCGCAGGCCGGGCTCGGAGGCAGCCAGCGACTCGAACAGATTCCCCAGCGCCTTTCCCGTGACCAGGTAATGCACCAGATGGTTTCCGAACTCGCAGAACTGGTTGAAGATGATGTTGGTCGGATCGCGCTCCAACTCCGCGCACTTGTCGTAGATCTCTTTGACGTTGCTCTCTGTGCCCGGCGTCCGGATGATGTCCGCGGGGTCGGCTATCCACCGCTCCAACCATGCGAACCGCTCCCGGCTCATCCCCTGCGGCAGCACGGCGATTCCCCGGCAGCCCATGATGCGCGAGATGGCCACGCCGCCGCGGGCATAGTTGCCGGTGGACGGCCAGACAGCCCGATGGGCCGTCGGGTCGAACTGCCCGGTGATTATCCGCGGGGCTATGCACCCGTAGGCGGCCAGCACCTTGTGGGCGCGGATCATCGGGAAGCGGTCTCCGAGTGCGACCACGATGCGCGCTTCCACCCCGGTGAGCGCCTTGGGCAGCACCACGTGCTCGGGCGACGCCACCCGGTCGGTGCGGGTTGCACCGTTGAACCAGTGCACCCTAAAGAGGTTCAGCGGGTGTGGGGCATCCGGGTCCACGCCGGAGAGGGCCTCCCGGATCCGCGGCGGAATCCGGGCCGGGTCCGTCAGTTCTGCGAAGGTGGGCAGCACGATCCCGGCATCGCGGAAACGTCCCACCGCCCGCTCATAAACAGTCTTATCTACGAGCTCACGTTCGAGCCCAAGTCGCCTCATCTGTCTACCCCTCTTGCGCTAGGTTGGCCTATCCCTGCAGCGCCTATTCTACCTCACGGGAAGCATACGCTCCGCCTTGGGCGGGAGGAACTTGTCGGTGAAGACCTGCTGCCACCTGGGCTTGACCGGGAGCGCGAACGCTTCCGTCAGCAGATCAACGGACCGGCTCATGCGCTCGCCCTTGATTGCGCCGAAGCCGTGGGATTGCACATCTTTGGTCAGGATGTTGTGCCGGAGCGCGAGCTGCAGGCGCTCAAGCTCTACGTCCTCGCGCAGCAGCGGGTCGCGCCGCTTGACGATGGCGACGGCCTCTGAGGGGTTGTTGATCGTGTCCTTCAACGCGCGCACAAACGCCCTGAGGAACCCGCGGACCGCCTCGGGCTCCTTCTCGAGCAGGGTCGCCGGCGCCATGATGGCGTTGCCGTAGAGGGGAAGGCCCTGGTCGTTGTACATGAACGCCACGATCTCGGCCGGATCTACCCGCGCGGCCTTCAGGTTGAGGAACGAGGTGAAGTAGAAGCCGGAGATGGCGTTGACGTCGCCCCTGACCAGCATCGGCTCACGTAGCGGCACGTCCATGGTGATCCACTCGACCGAGGCCGGGTGCATGCCCACAGCCCGGGCGAAGAGCGGCCAGAGGCGGCGCGGCGCATCGCCGGCCGGCGCGCCCAGCTTCTTCCCGTAGAGCTCGATCGGCCGCGTGATGCCCTCGCGCCTCAGCGTGATGATCGAGAAGGGAGGCTCGTTCAACAGGACCGCTATGGCCACGAGCTCCCGGCCTGGGTTCCTGGCGTTGAACTCGATCATTGAGTTGATGTCGGCGTAGCCCAGGTTGTAGGCGCCGCCGGCGATCTTGGTCACCGCGTCGGCCGAGCCGAAGCCGCGGTCAACCGTGATGTTCAGGCCTTCCGCCGCATAGTAGCCCTTCTCCAGGGCGACCAGGAAGGGCGCCTGCGGTCCCTGTACGATGAAGTCCAGGGTGAACTTCCACGTCGTCTGCTTACCTGGTCTGGCGGGCGGCTGGGCAAGGCCAAATCCGGCGGCCAGCACGACAACTGCCAGCACCGCCGCAAACACTGCCAAGAGGCTTCTCACTTCTGGTCCCTCCTTGAGATAGGACAGAGATTCTCCGGATGCTAGAGTATTATGGTTGGATTCCGGTGTAACCTAAAAGGTTCGCGATTGGCGAAGAAACCCCCTTCTCCGCACCCTACTCCCGGCTAGGCTACCTTGCGGGCAGCATGCGCTCAGACTTGGGAGGCAGGAACTTGTCCGAGAAGACGCGCTGCCAGGCGGGCTTGGTCGGGAGACTGAACGCCTCGGCCAGCAGGTCAATGGACCGGCTCAGGCGCTCGCCCTTGACGCCGCCGAAGCCGCCCGATCTGACGTCCTTGGTCAGGACGACGTGCTGGAGGGCCAGCACCAGGCGTTCCCGTTCCACGTCCTCGCTAATCATCGGGTCGCGGCGCTTGAGGGAGCTGATGGCCTCGGAGGGGTTTGCGACCGCATCCTTCCAGGCGCGCGTTATCGCCCTGACGAAACCTCGCAGAGCTTCGGGCTCGTCCTTCAGGAGGGAAGGCGGCGCGATGATGGCGTTCCCGTAGAGCGGCAGGCCGTACTCGTTGTATGGGAAGATCACGATGTCCGCGGGATCCACCCTGGCAGTCTTGAGCGTGATGAAGGCGTTGAACGAGAAGGCGGCAACCGCGCTGACCTCACCCCGCAACAGCATCGGCTCCCGCAGCGGCGGGGACATCGTCACCCACTCCACGGAGGCCGGGTGCATGCCGACCGCTTTGGCGAACAGCGGCCAGAGCACGCGCGGAGCAGAGCCGGCCGGCGCACCCAGCTTCTTCCCGTAGAGGTCGATCGGCCGGGTGATGCCCTCCTTCCGCAGCGTAACGATGCTGGAAGGCAACGCGTCGAAGGGCACGGCAACGGCGATCAGGTCCCTGCCGGGATTCCTGGCGTTGAACTCGATCATGGTGTTGATGTCGGCGAATCCCAGGTTGTAGGCGCCGGCCGCGACCTTGGACACGGCGTCGGCAGAGCCGAACCCGCGGTCAATGGTGAGGGAGATACCTTCCGCGGCGTAGTAGCCCTTCTCTAGCGCCAGCAGGAAGGGCGCGTACGACCCGTCAAAGACCCAGTCAATCGTGAACTTCCACTGCACCGTTCGGCCGGGCTTGGCCGGCGTCTGGGCGAGTCCAGATCCGGTGGCGGCTGCGGTGATGATCAGCGCGACGACGATCATCGCGGCGACGGTCAGCGAGAGCAGGCGTTTCATGGGTGGTCCTCCTCTTGGGATTCTTGTTGCGAATGATTCGAGGCCGCCCTGTCGCTCCCTTTCCCGGGGCGGTAGGCAGAGGAAGGCGCTCGGCTGCACCCTTTTGGCACTCTTGGGCGTCGCCTGGGGTACAATCGTGACGTTACCGTTCTTCTGAGGATCGCGCTCTTGGGCAGCGGGGAGGACAGCATGAGCAGGCAGGTATCTGCTGGCAGAAAGACCGCCTACTACCTGGGCGTCGTTGTCATGATCATCGGCGGCCTCATGTTCGCATCCGTGTTTGTCACGCTTGCGATGCTTGCCGGGAGAGACTCAGATCCAGAAACGGTGATCGGGTCCTTCCTGATTCGCGCCTTCGGGGGACTGGCGCTCGTGGCCGTTGGTGGCGCAATCAGGGCAGTTGGAGCCCGTGGCCTGGCCGGTTCTGGCGTGGTTCTGGATCCGGAACGGGCACGGCAGGAACTCGAACCCTACGCTCGAATGGCAGGCGGCATGGTCAAAGATGCATTGGATGAGGCCCAGATCAAGGCCGGAACAGGCGGGCCGCAGAGAATCGTTATGGTCAGATGTCCCTCCTGCCGAAAGCTGAACGAAGAGGACTCTAAGTTCTGCCAAGAATGCGGGAAGGGCCTCTGATCAACTCCTTTGTGCAGGGGGTTGCTTCGTCTCGGCTGGGAGCCTGGTTCCTTTCTCGCACCCTGCACCATCTCGACCGCCTCGTTCTCAGGGTGACCGGGGGCCGCACGACCATGACCGGCCTCTTGACAGGTCTGCCGGTCGTCGTCTTGACAGCCACCGGCGCCAGGAGCGGGCTGCCGCGCACGCTTCCTCTGCTGTGCGTTCGCGACGAGCTTACCCCGAATGCTTTCGCCCTCGTCGCCTCGAACTGGGGAGGGCGACACAACCCGGCCTGGTACTCTAACCTGAAGGCGAACCCCCGCGCGGTGGTTTCCGTGGGCGGTCAGGTTGGGGAGTACGTCGCACGCGAAGCAAGCGGAGGGGAGTACGAGAGGCTCTGGCGGCTGGCAGAGGACACCTATGCGGGCTTCCGGCTGTACAAGGCGCGCGCTTGTGGGAGGCGCATCCCGATAGTGATCATGACGGTGAGCACCGCGTGAGGCGGCTGCGCGTCGGCGTGCTCATGGGCGGCCCGTCGCCGGAGCGCGAGATATCGCTCTCCACCGGCCGCCACGTCGCGGCTGCGCTCGATCCCACACGCTACGATGTGGTACCGTTGGAGGCGCCGGCCGCAGGCGCGTGGTTCCCTCCCACGGACATGGACGTGGCGTTTGTCGCCATGCACGGTCCTTTCGGAGAGGACGGAACGGTTCAGGGCATGCTGGAGTTCGCCGGCATTCCCTACACGGGCTCCGGCGTCCTGGCCAGCGCCCTGGCCATGGACAAGCGACGGTCGCGCCAGCTTATGGCGTTCAACGGCGTGCCGGTGCCCGGCTACTTGGTAGTGGACCGCGCCTTGCTCGCGGCCAGAGGCTCCTCGCTGGTGGAGGAGGTGCGGCAGACGTTGGGCTTCCCCTGCGTGGTCAAGCCTAATGCCCTGGGCAGCAGCATCGGGGTAAGCTTGGTTCGCCAGCCGGAGGGCCTGGCGGATGCGCTGGCGGCAGCACTGGCCCTGGATCAGACGGCTCTCGTGGAAGAGTACCTGACGGGCACCGAGCTGACCTGCGCTATCCTCGACGATCCCGAGCGCGGCGCGCCGGTGGCGCTGCCCCTGGTGGAGATCGTGCCCAAGCGGGAGTTCTTCACCTTCGAAGCCAAGTATACTCCGGGCGCGGCCGACGAAATCTGCCCGGCGCGCCTGCCCGCTGCGGCGGTCTGGCGGGCGCAGGCGGCCGCGCTGCGCGCCTACCGCGTGCTGGGTTGCAGGGACTTCGCGCGCGTGGACCTCTTCGTCCGCGAGGCGGACGTCGCGGTGCTCGAGGTGAATACGATTCCCGGCCTGACCGAGCGGAGTCTCTTTCCGAAGGCCGCGCTGGCCGCGGGGCTGGAGTTCCCGGCCCAGGTGGAGCGCCTTATCGCGGCCGCGCTACGCCGTGCCCGGAGGCCATCCCAGGAGGTGCAAGAAGGATGACGCCCCCCCCAGGGCAGAACTGGATAGTGAAGTCCCACGCGCTGGGCAACGACTACCTGGTGCTCGACCCCTCCGCGCTCACCTTCGAGCTGACCTCCCGGGCGATACAGCGCATCTGCGACCGGCACCTGGGTGTCGGTTCCGATGGGATCCTGGCGCTCGTTCCGACTTCGCGCGCGGATTTCGGCCTGCGCATCTACAACCCCGACGGCAGCGAGGCCGAGAAGAGCGGCAACGGCCTGCGCATCTTCGCCAAGTTCCTCTTCGACCACGGGTACACCGATCGGACGGCCTTCACCGTGGACACGCCCGGCGGGATCGCAGGCATGACGCTTCACCTGGCTGGCGGTCGTATCGAGCAGATGACGGTGGACGTGGGGCGCGCGACCTTTCAAAGCACCGAGATCCCGGCCACGGGACCGCCCCGCGAGATGGTGGACGAGATCATCGAAGTTGGCGACCAGCGGCTGGAGATCACGGCGGTTTCGGTCGGCAACCCGCACTGCGTCGTCTTCGTGCCGGACCTGGATCTGATTGACCTGCACCGGCTCGGGCCGCTCCTGGAGACCCATCCTCTCTTTCCCAAACGCACGAACGTGCAGTTCGCGCAGGTGGTTGCGCGCGACCGGGTGCAGATCCTCATCTGGGAGCGCGGCGTCGGCGAGACGATGGCTTCGGGTACCAGCGCCAGCGCCGTCGCGGCCGCCTCGGTGCGCGAGGACATGACCGACCGCGAGATCACAGTCTCGGCCCCCGGAGGAGACCTGCGCGTAGTCGTGGGCGAAGACTGGAGCATTCGGGTGACCGGCCCGGCGTCCGAGGTCTACTCGGGGACGCTCAGCGCCGATCTCGTGGCAGCGATTGGAGGGTTCTCATGAGCCGCAAGATCCTCTATGTGATCCTGGATGGTGTCGGCGACCGGCCGATCCCCTCGCTTGGAGGCCGCACGCCCTTGGAGGCCGCGCATACCCCGCACCTTGACCGCCTGGCCGCCTCCGGCGAGCAGGGTCTGGTTACCACTGTCGGGGAAGGGATCGCGCCCGAATCTGACGTGGCCGTGGTCGCCATCCTCGGGTACGATCCGATGGTCTATCACGTCGGCCGGGGCCCGCTGGAGGCGCTGGGCGCCGGGCTGGACTTCGGCGGGGGCGACTTGGCGCTGCGCGGCAACTTCGCCACCGGCGGGGAGGGCGCCCTGATCGTTGACCGGCGCGTAGGCCGCAACCTTTCCTCACAAGAGGCGCACGTGCTGGCCGAAGCGGTCACCGCGCAGATCGATCTAGAGAGCGCGCCCGCCAGGGTAGTCGTGGCCGCGACGATCGGCCACCGCTGCGCGGTGGTTTTTCATCCCACAGAGGGACGCCTGAGCGCCCAGATCTCGAACACCGATCCGGCCTATGCGCGCATCGGCGGCATGGGCGTCGCCCGCGCCACGTTCGGGAACCAGGTCGAGGAGTGCGTGCCGCTCGATGGATCGACCGAGGCGCGCGCGGCTGCGGCGCTGGTGAACGAGTTCACCCGGAAGAGCCGCAAGATCATGGATGCGCACCCACTCAACGCCCGGCGGCGGGCCGCGGGAAAGCTGGCCGGCAACCTGATCCTGCTGCGCGACGGCGGCGACCATCTGCCGCAGGTTCCCTCGATACACGAGCGTTTTGGCGTACGGCTGGGGTGCTTCGTGGAGATGCCGGTCGAGCGTGGGATCGCGCGCTACCTTGGGATGGGCGTGGTTGAGATACCTCACGGCACCTCCGGCAGCCGCGCCGAGGCCTACCAGACATGGGCGCGCCGCGCGCTGGAAGTGCTACCCCAGTACGACGGTCTCTACATGCACCTGAAGGGGCCGGATGAGCCCGGGCACGACGGGGATTTCACGGCCAAGCAGCAGGTCATCGAGGAGATTGACGCGCACTTCTTCGGCAATCTGCTACCGGCGCTCGATCCCTCCGCGGCCATCGTCGCCGTGACCGCGGACCACGCGACCCCCTGCGAGGTGCGCGGTCACTCGCCCGACCCGGTGCCCCTTCTGATAGGCGGCGGGAGCACGGTGCCCGACGGCGCCGGCCGATTCACCGAGGCCGCCGCGGCCAAAGGAGCGCTGGGGCACCTGCGCGGCATCGAGATCCTGCCGCTGCTGGTGGGGCGGAGGTAGGAGGCCCATCGCTACGGATCGCCGCTGTGAATCGCCGGGGTAGACAGTGAAGGAGCGCGCCCAGCCCGACCTTTGGCTGCCGGGGATCTGCGCCTCGCGCTTCTTCATGAACATGATCCACATGACTTATGCCGCATGCCTGCCCGTGCTCAGGGCGTCGTGGGGCATGTCCGCGGCCCAGGCAGGTTCGGTGGCCACCGGTTTCCAGGTCGGCTACGCGATCTCCCTGCTGGGCTTCTCTTGGCTGGCCGATCGGGTCGGCGCCCGGCGCATCTTCCTGATTTCCGGCGCCATGAGCACGATTGCCGCGCTGGGGTTTGCGCTCTTTGCGCGGTCGTACGCTTCCGGGCTGGCGCTGTTCACGCTGACCGCGCTCGCACAGGGAGGCACGTACACCACGGCCATCATGCTTATCTCCGACCGCTACCGTTCGCAGCACCGCGGCGCGGCCCTGGGCTGGCTGATCGCTGCCTCTTCGCTGAGCCACGCGGCGTCGCTGCTGGTCACGGGTGCCGTGCTGCCTCGGGGCGGCTATCAGGCGGCGTTCCTGGTGACCGCCGCCGGCCCACTTGCAGGGATGCTCGTCGGATGGTTCGCCCTGCGGGGGACGGCCAACGTGATCCATCCTGGCGAGGAGGGGTCCGGTGCCGGGGTCGAACTGCTGCGCAACCCGCATGCAACGCGCCTGATCGTCAGCTACACGGGCCATTCGTGGGAACTGCTGGGCATGTGGGCGTGGGCGCCGGCGTTTGTGGCCGCCAGCCTGGCCGTATCCGGGGCGATGACGCTACGGGCCGCCGAGCTCGGCGCCTACCTTTCGGCTTCCTTCCACCTCATGGGTTGGGTGGCGTCATCGTCTATGGGGTACCTTTCGGACAAGCTCGGGCGCCGCACGGTTATTCTCGCCCTGGCCGCGACTAGCGCCGCATGCTCGTTCAGTTTCGGGTGGCTGGTGGGAGGGCCGCTCTTGATCATCGCCGTCGTGGGCGCGGTCTACGGCTTCACGGCGCTGGGCGACTCGCCGGTGCTCTCGGTCGCCCTGACGGAGGCGGTGCGCCCTGCCTATCTCGGTTCGGCCCTGGCCATCCGGTCGCTCGTGGGATTCGGCGCTGGTGCGGTATCGCCGGTCGTCTTCGGCCTGGTACTGGACGCGACCAATCCCGCAGGGGCGCCCGCATCCGGCTGGGGATGGGCTTTTGCCGTGCTGGGCATCGGAGGGCTGGCTGCGGTGCTGTCCGCCTGGGGCCTGCCGCGCACGCGGCGGGTATCCTTCCGGGAGGTGTGATCTGCGTGGACCACCCTGAGATCACCAACAGATGGCCGGGCCACTGCTTCGGCTGCTCGCCGTCCAACCCGCGCGGGCTGCGCCTTCGCTTCTGGCGCTCGGAGCAGGGCTGCTATACCAAGTACGCCGTCCCCGAGCACCTTTGCGGCTTCGACAGGGTTGCCCACGGAGGGATCATCGCGACGCTCTTGGATGAAGTGTCGGCCTGGACCGTCATAGCGTGTCTGGGCCGGCTGGGGGTCACCCGCGAGATCTCGATCCGCTACCTCAGGCCCGTGCCGACAGGCACCGAGGTGTACGTCAGGGGGCAGGTCGTCAGCCACGATGATAGGATCGCGGTGGTGAGCGCGTCCATCACTCTTCCCGGGCGCTCGGAACACGAGGTGCTCGTTGACAGCACGAGCACGTGGGCGCTGCCAAAACTCTCTAGCATCGCCAGGATGGCAGGGCTGGATGAGCAGGCCCTGCGGGAGTACCTGGAAGCCATGGGGCAGAGCTAGGCGAGAGTCAGGCGACCGCCTTCCGTCGCACCAGCAGCCAGATCCCAAGCACGATCAGCAGCATGGGCCACCATGCGGCCATCACTTGCATAATGCCTGCGCCCCGCAAGACCCGCAGCAGCCCGACTGCCACGAGGATCCCGCCCGGGACGAGCGGCCACCATTCGGCGGCCTGCCTGCCGCTCCTCGCAAGATCCACCACGTAGACGAACAGGAAGCCGACGCCCAGCCCGAGCAGCACCGGCGCGCGATCGGCGCCGACCCAGTCGCGCGCCGCGATGCCGGCGCCCAGCCCGGTCAGGATCCCGGCCGGCACAAGGAGGCCGTACCTGCCCGTAAAGGCATAGGCCACCAACAGGAGCGCACCGACGACCAGGACGCTCTGGTCACCGATGGGGTACGCCCGCATGGCCAGCAGCAGGACGACACCGACGACTATCAGTACCAGGCCCTGCACGTATCTCCGCTCCATCGTCCACCTCGTCCGGAGGCTAGTGTGTTTCGTTGACAGTCTCTTCACGACGCGCGACAATTGCCCTGCCTGCAGATGTCGGACCATCGGACCAATCCACAGCCCGTGCGCCGCACGAAGATCTACGAAGAGGTGGCGGCGCGTATTCGGCGCCTCATCTCCGAGGGGCGGCTTAAACCCGGAGATAAGCTCCCGCCCGAGCGCGAACTGGCCGCGGCCATGGGCGTAAGCCGCACCTCGGTCCGCGATGCCATCCGCACGCTGGAAGCGACCGGCCTGCTTGAGCCCCGGCAGGGCCACGGCACGGTGATTCGGGAACTCTCTGCCGCCGGAGTGGTGGCGCCCATCGCATCGGCACTGTGGGTCAGTCCCGACCTCGTGGCCGATGTCATGGCCTTCCGCAAAGTGATTGAACCCGCCCTGGCCCGTCAGGCCGCCCTGCGCGCGACACCCGACGAGGTACGCCAGTTGGAGGCGATCCTCGCAGGCCAGGCGGCCCGCGTCGAGGCGGGAGGCGCCTTCCACGGCCTGATTGCGCGTGCGGCGCGCAACCAGGTGGCGCTGATGGTAGTCGAGTTGCTGATGCACCTGCTGCGCGATGACCGCGAGCGGGCGCTTCGGGGACGGGGCCGGCCGCAGCATTCGCTGCGCGGGCACCGGCTCATCATGGAGGCCATCCGCCGGCGGGATGGTGGCGCGGCCGAACTGGCCATGCTGGCGCACCTCGAGCAGATCGAAGCGATGCTGCTTCCCGTCCGGGCGCGCGTGCCCGCGGGAACGGACGGCAGCGAGTAGCCGTTGGGCCGCCACCACTGGCCGCGCGAGACTCGGCTGTTCTGGGCGTGGTGGGTTGCCGTGCGGGCCCTCCTTAGACCCCTCTTCTGTTTCCGGGTCGAAGGCCTCGAACGCTTTCCCGCAGGCCCTGCGGTCCTCGTCGCCAACCACCCAAGCGCGCTGGACCCCCTGTTTCTGGCCGCGGCCGTGTCCGAGCGCCTGCTGTTTCTAGCCGCGGCGGAGTTCTTCGCGCTGCCCGCGGTGGGATGGGCGATGCGGACCTACGGGTGCATACCGGTGCGCCGCGGCGAGGTGGATTCCGGTGCGGTGCGCGAGGCGCTGCGCGCGTTGGCGGCGGGGCGCAAGGTGGCGGTCTTCCCTGAAGGCCGCGTGACCCCACATCCGGATGGGCGCCCGGGGCTTCGTGGCGCCGCGCTGCTGGCCTCACGCGCCACGGTGCCGTTGATTCCGTTTGCGATCGCGGGGACTGGGCGGGTTTTCCCTCTGGGTGCTTGGTTTCCCAGGCCCGGCCGGGTGGCTGTGCGGATCGGCCCGCCGCTGCCGCCGCCTGGTGCCGAACGGGCGTCGCAGGACGCGGCCACCGAGGCGGCCATGACCTGGATCCACGCGCACAGCGCGCGCTAGCGCAGCCAGAGGATGTAGAGCAGGATGTGGGCTACGCCCACGGCCACCAGGGTGAAGGGCACGCTGATCTTCATGTAGCGGCCCAGGTCTACCCGCTCGCCGTGCTTCTCCAGAAAGCCGCAGGCGAAGACGTTGGCCGTGGCGCCGACCGGGGTAATGTTTCCGCCGCTGCCGGTGCCGACCAGCATTCCGAACAGCAGCGGCCACGCGCTCGTCCCCAGCAGCCCGGCCAGGTCCTGGGCCACCGGAATCATCAACACCGTGAACGGCACGTTGTCCACGAACGAAGAGATCGCCACCGAGATCCAGATCAGGGCGCCCATGGCCAGAGCAGGCGTCTTGAGCCCTGCCCCGTGCAGCAGCCCCGCGAACTCCCGCAGCAGCCCGGTGGACCGCAGCGAGTGCGCCACCACGAAGATGCCCATGATGAAGGCGAACGAGTTCCAGTCGAACTCGACGAACATCGCGCGGAACCGCCGGCGGTTGAGCAACAGCGCAGCGCCGCCGGCCGCCACGCCTACGATCCCGGGCGAGAGGCCGCGCCCGTGGCCGAAGGCCAGGATTGCGACCGAGACCACGAACAGGACCGTCGCCCCGTAGGTGACCGGCACCTCGTCCACCGCCAGGTCAATCCGCCTGGACATGTGGCGGAACTGGAACAGCAGGGTGAGCAACGCCGCGATGACCGCGACGACCGTCAGCGTTCCCAGCCCTATCCGCCCCTGGAACCAGTAGAAGTCCATGAACTTCATCCCGGTCTCGATGGCAAGGATGATTGACGGCGGGTCTGCCACCATGGTCACGGTCGTGACGACGTTGGACGATATTCCTATGACGACCATGTACGGGAAGAGGGAGGTGTTCAGCCGCCTGCTGATCGCCAGCGCGATCGGCGCCATCATCAGAACCACGCCCACGTTCTCCATCCAGACGGACAGGAACGCGGTCGAGGCGGCCAGGTAGAGGATGGCGTGCTTCTCGGCGTGGGCGGCCTTCAGGATGCGCTCCGCCAGGAGCTTTGGAGCCCCGCTGTCCATGAAGGCTATCGAGACCATCATGAAGCCCCAGTAGATGCCCAGAACGTCCCACTTCAGGGCCTGCGTGAGGACCTCGTGCGGCGTCAGGATGCGCAGCGCGACCAGCAGCACCGCCGCGGTCAGCGACACGTAGGCGATCTTGATCCGGCGGCTCAGGGCGAGGGCGTACGTCGCGATGAAGATCGCCAGTGCCAGGATCTGTTCGAGGCTCATTAGGGAGGGGCCTCCTAGAGTCTTGTCGCGAGAGTCTCATCGCGCGGACGGGTGAGCGGCGGCGCCGGGTCACGCCTCCGGTAACCAGCCCCCAACCTAGCAGGGCCGCATGCGGGCCGTCAACAAGGTGCACTTGTCCACGTGGCAAAAACAGCGTACTTTAGGGTAACACCTGCAGAGGAGGTAGGATATTGACACGCTTGGCGCTTCGCATCTTCGTGCTGGCGCTCGTCGTCACGCTGGTGGCGATTCCGACCACCCCCACAGGGGCGCAGCAGCCCCGCCGCGGAGGGGTTCTTCGCATGGCGCACATCGGTGAGCCGCCCACCCTGGACCTGCACACGACCACGGCGCTCATCGTCCAGGACATCATGCTGCACGTCTACGAGGGGCTCTTCACGTTGAACAGCGGGTTTGCGCCGAAGCCGATGCTGGTTGACACCTGGAAGATCAGCCCGAACCGGTTGACCTACACGTTCAATCTGCGCAAGGGCGTGCGCTTCCACCACGGCCGGGAATTGAACGGCGACGATGTGGTGGTTTCGCTCTCGCGTTGGGGTCGACTGTCCACGCGCGGCCGGGCGCTGTTCGCGGTGACCCAGTCGCTGTCTACGCCGGACGCCCACACCATCGTGCTCAGACTCAAGGAACCCTACGGGCTGGTCCTGGTGGACCTGGCCTTAGCGCTGCAGGGGGCGGTCATCTATCCTAAGGAGGTCATCGAGGAGGCCGGGGCAGGACCCGTTCGCCGCTTCATCGGTACCGGACCATACCGATTCGTCGAGTACGCACCCGACCGGCACGTACGGCTCGATCGGTTCGACGGGTACAGCGCGCGGAGTGAGGAGCCCGATGGGTTCGCGGGCCGCAAGGTGGCATACTTCGACTCGATTTACATCGTGCCCGTTCCCGATGTAGCCGTCCGCATCGCCGGCGTCACGCGCGGCGAGTTCCAGTTCGCCGAGAGCGTGCCCCAGGATGACTTCACAAGGCTGCAGGGCGATCCCAACCTGGTGCCCTTTGTCCCGCCGGTGCCGCTGTGGCTGACCACCGTGTTCAACAAGCGGTCCGGTCCGTTTGTCAACCCCAAGATGCGGCAGGCATGGCTGGCAGCCCTGGACATGGAAGCGATCATGCGCGGGACGTTCGGCAACCCGAAGTTCTGGCGTCTGGATCCGGCGCTGCTCCCGAAGCCGCACTACATGTGGACCGACGTCGGCAAGGAGCGGTACAACCAGAAGAACACCGAGCGGGCGCGCCAGCTCCTGACCGAGGCGGGGTACCGCGGCGAGCCGATCAAGTGGATGACCACCATGGAGTACCAGGCCTACGGGATTTCGGCCCAGATCGCCAAGCCGATGTTGGAGCGGGCGGGTTTCGTGTTCGACTTCCAGGTGGTGGACTGGGCGACGCTGATCTCGCGTCGGGCGCGGCCGGAGCTTTGGGACGCGCTCAACACAGCGCAGCTCACCTTCCCTGACCCCACGCAGGTGCTGGTGCTCAGCTCGACCTGGCCGGGTTGGTACGAGAGCCGCGACATGCAGGCGATGATGACGCTGCTCGCCCGGCACACCGACCCGAAGGTCCGCATGGATATCTGGAAGCGCGCGCAGCGACTGTTTTGGGAGGACGTGCCGGCTATCAAGTACGGCGACTACTTCCCACTGCACCTGCACCGGAAGGAGCTGAAGGGTTACACCGGACAGCCCGGGCACGCATTCTGGAACGTGTGGTGGGAGGGGCGATAGGGCACCAACCTGAGGTTCGATTGACGCGTTTGTGAGCGCGTGCTATTATCGCGCCTAACTGAATAGCTGCTCTTATCAAGAGTGGGTGAGGGACGGGCCCGATGACCCCCGGCAACCTGCCAGTCAGGTAAGGTGCCAACCCCCGCGGGAACTAGTTCCGGCGGATAAGAGGGATGAACCCCCTCCAAGAGCAGGAAGTGGAGGGGTTTTTTGCTGCGGCCATCTGCCGGCCAATCGAAAGGGGCTGCTAGCATCATGACACTTGGCGAGAAAGGACGGCAGTTCGGCTTCAATACTCGCCAGCTTCATGCTGGGCAGGAGCCCGACCCAACGACGGGCTCACGCGCAGTGCCGATCTATCAGACCACCTCGTATGTCTTCAAGGACACGGACCATGCGGCCCGTCTCTTCGCCTTGGAGGAGTTCGGCAACATCTACACCCGCATCATGAACCCCACGAGCGATGTCTTTGAACGACGCGTCGCCGACCTGGAAGGCGGTGTTGGCGCGCTGGCGGCCAGTTCCGGTCACGCCGCCCAGACGCTTGCCATCCTGACGTTATGCGGCGCCGGAGACCACATTGTTTCCTCTTCGACGTTGTATGGCGGCACCTACAATCAGTTCGCCTACACGTTCCCACGGCTGGGAATCGATGCGACCTTTGTTGACCCCAAGGACCCCGAGAACTTCCAGCGCGCTATCCGTCCCAATACCAAGATTCTTTACGGTGAGACCCTGGGGAATCCGGGCATTGATGTCTTTCCGTTTGACGAAGTTGCAACAATCGCCCGTACACACCGCATCCCGCTGGTGATCGACAGCACCTTCGCGACCCCTTACCTGTGCCGCCCATTTGAGTGGGGAGCGAACATCGTGACGCACTCTACCACCAAGTTCATCGGCGGTCACGGGACGTCCATCGGCGGAATTGTTGTGGATGGGGGCAACTTCGACTGGGAGGCCAGCGGGCGCTTCCCGGGCTTCACGACGCCCGACCCCAGCTACCACGGCCTGAAGTACGCGGATTTGGGTGCGCCGGCGTTCATCTTGAAGGCGCGCGTGCAGATTCTGCGTGATATCGGGGCCTGCCAGGCTCCGATCAATTCGTGGCTGTTCCTGCAAGGGCTGGAGACGCTCAGTCTGCGCATGGAGCGGCACGTCAGGAACGCGGAACGGGTTGCCAAGTATCTGACACAGCACCCGAGGGTCAGTTGGGTCTCCTATCCCTCTCTGCCTGACAGCCCATACTATTCTGCTGCCCAGAAGTACCTGCCGAAGGGCGCCGGCGCGATCCTGGGTTTCGGCATCAAAGGCGGGATCGAGTCTGGCCGCAAGTTTATCAACAGTCTCAAACTGTTCAGCCACCTGGCCAATGTTGGCGACGCCAAGAGCCTTGCCATCCACCCCGCCAGCACGACCCACAGCCAGCTCACGCCTGAGCAGCAGGCATCGGCGGGAGTCACACCTGACTTCGTCCGGCTTAGTGTTGGACTGGAGGACATTGAGGACATTCTTTGGGATCTCGACCAGGCTTTGAATGCCTGAGCGCGTGCCATGCGCCCTTCTGCTCTACCGCCTAGTGGAAAGAGGGCGAGATGAGGTGGGCAATGCCAGTACGAATCTCTGACGACCTGCCGGCCAAGGACGTGCTGATGAGCGAGAACATCTTCGTGATGGAAGAGCGACGGGCCCTGCACCAAGATATCCGACCCCTCGAGATCGCCGTGCTCAACCTGATGCCGACAAAGATCGCCACCGAAACCCAGCTTCTCCGCCTGCTGGGAAACACGCCGCTGCAGATCAACATCACGCTCTTCTATCCCGACTCTTACCAGCCCAAGAACACTCCTGCAGAGCACCTGCTGGCCTTCTATCAGCCTTTCGCCCAGATACGTGAGCGCAAGTTTGACGGGTTGGTGATCACCGGTGCGCCCGTCGAGCATCTGCCGTTCGAGGAGGTTGACTACTGGCAGGAGTTGCAGGAGATCATGGACTGGTCACTCAGCCATGTATTTGCCGCGCTGCACATCTGCTGGGGAGCGCAGGCGGCACTGTACTATCACTACGGGATTCCCAAGCATCCCCTTCCCGTGAAGCAGTTTGGGGTCTTCGAACACTATGTGACCCGCCAGAACATCAAGCTGCTGCGTGGCTTTGACGACACATTCTACGCGCCGCATTCTCGCCATACCGAGGTGGAGAGCGAGGCCATTGCGCGGGTGTCAGATCTGGAGATCCTGTCTCAGTCGAGGGGCTCCGGGGTCTATCTAATCATCTCACGCGACGGCCATCAGGTATTCGTTCTAGGCCATCCGGAGTACGACTCGCTAACCCTACACGGGGAATACCAGCGCGATCTTCGGCGAGGGCTGCCGATTACAATCCCCAGGAACTACTACCAGGATGACGCCCCCGACCGGCCGCCGGTTGTTCGCTGGCGGGGGCACGCCAATCTGTTGTATTCGAATTGGTTGAACTACTACGTGTACCAGGAAACCCCATACGACCTACGCCGTATTCCGCACGGTTCGTAGGAGGAAAGCAGAGACCTTGCCCGCTGTTTCTGCGCCATGCTAGACTCACCGTACAGTTGGCGATGACGGGGCCAACCCACCCCTGAGCCGCGGCCGAGAAAGCCGCCGGGCGCGCCCGATAAACGCGGCAAGTGCCGGTCCTCCGCCGCAGGCGCCGGGCCGGAACAAGGGTGGTACCGCGGGAGCCTCCCGTCCCTTGGGGTGGGGGGCCATATCGTTTCAGGGGGATGTATGTCAACCGAGGGCCAGACGTTTGTCAAGGAGATTCCCAGCAAGTCCGAGCAGTTCTCGGACTGGTACACCGCCGTCGCCCTCAAGGCCGAGTTGGCCGACTACTCACCGGTGCGCGGGTGCATGGTCATCCGGCCCTACGGCTACGCGCTGTGGGAAGGCATCCAGCGCTGGTTGGACGAGCGGTTCAAGGCGACCGGTCACGTCAACGCCTACTTCCCGCTGTTCGTCCCTGAGTCGTTCCTCAAAAAGGAAGCCGAGCACGTTGAGGGATTCGCTCCCCAGGTCGCCTGGGTAACCCACGGCGGCGATGAGGAACTGGCCGAACGGCTGGCGGTGCGGCCGACCTCCGAGGCGATCATCCTGCCGATGTACGCCAAGTGGATCCAGTCGTACCGCGACCTGCCGGTGCTGCTGCTGCAGTGGAACAGCGTGGTGCGCTGGGAGAAGTCCACACGGCTGTTCCTGCGGACCAGCGAGTTCCTCTGGCACGAAGGGCACACGGCGCACGCCACGCTGGAGGAGGCCGACCAGGAGTGCCTGACAATCCTGGAGATCTACCGGCAGTTGCTCGAGGACGTGCTGGCCATCCCCGTCCTGGTGGGCCGCAAGTCGCCGACCGAGAAGTTCGCCGGTGCCGACTGGACCTACACGCTGGAGGCGTTGATGCCCGACCGCCAGGCCCTGCAGGTCGGAACCAGCCACTTCCTCGGCCAGAACTTCGCCAAGGCCTTCGGCGTGAAGTTCCTCGACCGCGACAACACCGAGAAGTTCGTCTGGTCCACCTCGTGGGCGGTCTCGACGCGCCTGATCGGCTCGCTCATCATGGCGCATGGCGACGACCGTGGGCTGGGCCTGCCGCCTCGCATCGCGCCGATCCAGGTTGTGATCGTTCCGATCCTCGGCAAGGGCAATGAGCGCGTCCTGGCCGCCGCCCGGGGGCTCGCGGATCGCCTGGGGAAGGTGGCGAGAGTGCGGCTGGACGACCGCGATGAGTACACGCCCGGCTGGAAGTTCAACGAATGGGAGATGCGGGGCGTGCCGCTCCGCCTGGAGATCGGGCCGCGGGACGTGGCAGCCGGCGCCGCGGTGATGGTGAAGCGGACCGGCGGCGGCAAGACGACCGTCGCGCAGGACGGCATCGAGCAGGTTGTGCTCGCGGCGCTGGAGGACGTGCAGAAGGACTACTTCGGCAGGGCCAAGGCGTTCATGGATGAGCACACGGTCTCCGCCGAGACGATTGAGCAGCTCGCGGAAGCGATCCGGGACCGGCGTGGGTTCGTGCGCACCGGGTGGTGCCAGGAGCAGGCGTGCGAGGACGCCATCCGCGAGAGGACAGGCGCCTCGCCGCGGGTCACCCCGCTGCACGACGCCCCGGAGGGGACCTGTCCGGCGTGTGGCAAACCCTCGACCGCAACTGTGTACTACGCGCGGGCGTACTGATGCCGACCGGTTGCGGCGGGTCACTCGGGCGATGAAGCACCTGGCCTTGCGCCGCCCGCTCGTCTTTCTCGACCTGGAGACCACGGGCGTCAACCCCGCTTCCGACCGCATCGTAGAGATTGGCCTGACAAAGGTCCATCCCGATGGCCGGCGTGAAACGCTGACCCGCCGAGTGAATCCAGGGATGCCGATTCCTCCCGCTTCCACCCGCATACACGGGATCACCGACACCGATGTGGCCGGAGTGCCGCGGTTTGCGCAGATCGCCGCCGAGGTGGTGGGTTTCATCGGAGACGCCGATCTGGCCGGTTTCAACGTCCAACGGTTCGACATTCCGGTGCTCCACCGCGAACTGGCGATGGCCGGCGCGCGCCTGGATATGGAGGGCCGCGCGGTCGTGGACGCGCAGGTGATCTTCCACCGAAAGGAACCGCGCGACCTGACCGCCGCCTTCAGGTACTACTGCGGCAGGGAGCTGGAGGGAGCCCACGGCGCCCAGGTGGACGTTGAGGCGTGCGTGGAGATCCTAGACGCCCAACTCGCGGCTTATCCCGACCTGCCGAGAGCCCCGCAGGAACTCGCAGACCTGTTCAACCCGCGCGATCCCAACGCGATAGATCCCGATGGAAAGTTCGTGTGGGAGCGCGGGGAAGCAGTCTTGATGTTCGGGCCGGACGGTGTGCGCGGCCGGTCCCTGCGCGATCTGGCGGAGAAGGATCGGGGGTTCCTGGAATGGATCCTGCGCAAGGAGTTCGGCCCGGAGGTCAAGGCGATCGTGCAGGAGGCGCTCCTGGGCCGGTTCCCGACCCGGCAGTAGGCCGGTGATGTCTTCCGCCACCGATCGCGTGCACCAGGCGCTATCTGCACTGGGCCTCTCCGTGCAGATACAGGAGTTCCCGCAGGGAACGCGCACGGCGCAGGATGCGGCCGGCGCGATCGGCACCACGCTCGGCCAGATCGTGAAGTCCCTGGTGTTCCTGGCGGACGGGCTGCCGGTGCTGGTCCTGGCCTCGGGCAAGAACAGGGTAGATGCGGGGAAGCTCGCCCGCGCCGCCGGTGCTGCGCGGATCGAACGCGCCGACGCCGAGCGGGTCCGCGCGGCCACCGGGTTTGCGATCGGCGGCGTCCCACCCGTGGGGCACGCCACGCCGCTGGAAACGTACATAGACGAAGACCTGCTCGCGTACGAGATCGTCTACGCGGCGGCCGGCACGCCGAATGCGATCTTCCCCATCACCCCGCCCGATTTGGTGAGGGTGACCGGCGGCCGGATCGCGGAGCTTGCCCCGCCGCAGTAGCCGAAACAGAAGAGGTGACCGGATGCACTTCCTGCGTCGTCGCGTCGTTTCGATCCTGCTCGTGCTCGCCGTCTGTGCGCTTGCACCCGCGCCGGCCATGGGGCAGCCGGCGGCGCCGTCGGGCGAGGCGGCGTTTGCGCACGTGCAGCACCTCGCAGGCGTGATCGGGCCCCGACCCACTGGGACGCCATCCGAGCGTCAGGCCGCGGAGTACCTGGCAGCGCAGTTCCGCCAGTTCGGGTATCAGGTAGACCTCCATTCGTTCCGGTTCCCGTACTTCGAGGCACGGCGGGTCGAGCTGCAGCAGTTGGGCGCGGCCTCCCGTCCGGTACCTGCCATGGCGTTCTTCTACTCAGCGCCCAGCGCGCCCGGAGGCCTCGAGGCCGACGTCGTGCACGTCGGGTTGGGCCGGCCGTTGGACTACGAGGGGCGGCAGGTTACAGGTGCGATCGCGCTGGTGGCCCGCGGCTCGATCACCTTCGGCGATAAAGCGACCAACGCGGCTGCGCGCGGCGCTGTGGCAGTGGTGATCTACAACAACCAGCCCGAAGGAATCATGGCAGGGGTGCTGACCCAACCATCGCGTATTCCGGCCGTGGCGATTTCCAACGAAGACGGCGTCCGCCTGATCGAGGCGGCGCAGCAGGGGCGTCTCCGTGTCCGCCTGCTCGTGGACGCGGTGCTCGAGACGCGCTCTACCGTAAACGTTGTGGCCACCAAGCGGGGCGTGGCGCGACCAGAGGAGATCATAGTGGTCGGGGCTCACTATGACTCGGTGCCGGGTAGTCCCGGCGCCAACGACAACGCGTCCGGGGTTGCGGTCGTGCTCGAGGCGGCGCGCGTGCTTGCCGGTACGCCCACCCCGCGCACCGTACAGTTCGTCCTGTTCGCGGCAGAGGAGCTGGGCCTGTTCGGATCGGTCGCGTTCGCGGACGAGCGCCGGAGGGGCGTCGTTGCCATGATCAACATAGACATGGTGGGATGGGGGAGCACCCTGATGGCGGGCAGCTCGCCGGGACGCGACGAGGCCATGGTGAACGCCGCGATCGAGGTGGCGCGGGCGCTTGGGATCTCCGCCAGCCGGTTCCGGATGGCGGGCAGCGATCATGCCAGCTTCGAGCGGGTGGGGATCCCCGCCGTCCTCCTGCACCGCGGGGTGGATCCGCACTACCACCGACCGACCGACCTGCCGGCCATCGTGGATCCAAGGAACCTGGAGGAAGCGGCCCGATTGGTTGTGGGGATGCTGCTACATCCAGCGCTCCCGTCCGCGGTAGTAGACCGCCGGCGCATCGGGGTGGCGGCGCCGGAACTCCCTATATTGCCGCAGCAGGTGCCGGTAGCGCGCGTCGGATGAACGCAGCGGCATGTGCGGAGCGACAATCAGGTGGCGCTCCAGCTTCCACATGTTGCGCCGGTTGAACCGCCAGTCGTAGTCTCCCAGGTCGCGGAGGTCTACCAGTGAGTAGCCGGTGAGCCGTCCGGTGAAGTCCACATAGGGGTCGTAGTAGCTCCACACAAGGTCGCGGATTGACCGAAAGACCGGTCTGCGCCCGTGCAACCCGGCGTCCCGGGATCGTGCCACGGCGCCCCACCGTCCGCGCCGCCTGAAGACGAAGAGCACGTGATCCAGGTTGTCCTGCGACTCCAGGCTCACCACGAGCGGTGGGTATCCATGTTGTTCCATGATCACCGCCGCCACCAGCGCCGACTCCATGCAGTGCGACTCACCCTCGCGGATCACCTCGCGGAACGACCGCAGGGTGGCTCCGACGCGGTGGTGGTTGTAGCGCACGGCATTGAGGAACCGCTGGACCTGCCGGGGCGTGCGGTGGGTTTCGATGATGGCCTTCTCGCGGGGTAGGAAAGCGGTCCGCGGCGGTGGGGCGGCGTGCTTCATGGCTCGTGTATTTCGCATACAAGCAGACGGATGCCTTCCTGACGCGGCGGTTTGTGTTGCCCGGGACCTCGTTCGGTGGTAAACTGTACTTGTAGTTCAATCGAATAGCAGGCCTTCAGGGCAGGGTGAGCCGGCGCGTAAGTGCCGGCAATTCCCGATCGGCGGTACAGCCCGCGAGCCCGGCTGAACAAGCAGCCAGGCAGATCCGGTGAGACTCCGGGGCCGACGGTATAGTCCGGATGGAAGAAGGTCAGAAGGGGAACCCGGGATTCGGTAGCCGGGACCGACGGCCCGCTATGTGTGAGCCGCGGCCTCCAGCCCGAACCCCCGTTCCACTACACCTGCGCCCGGAGGTCTCTGGACCCCGGGCGTGAGCGTTTGTCCATGGAAACGCACCACGACAACAACAGGATGATGCAGCAGGCCCTCCGGCTCGCGCGGCGGGCGGCGGGTCGCACCAGTCCGAACCCGCTGGTCGGAGCGGTCATCGCATCCGGCGGCGTGGTGGTCGGCCGCGGCCATCATGCCAGGGCCGGGACCGATCACGCCGAGATCGTTGCCCTTCGCAGGGCGGGCAACCGCGCCCGCGGCGCCACCCTCTACGTGAACCTCGAACCGTGCGCTCACACCGGGCGCACCGGTCCCTGCACCGAGGCGCTGATTGATGCTGGCATCCGCCGCGTCGTGGCCGCCATGCGCGATCCCGATCCCCGGGTGGACGGCAGGGGTATCGCGCGGCTGCGTGAAGCCGGCATCGAGGTGGAAGTCGGCCTGCTCGAGGACCAGGCCCAGCGGCTGAACGAGCCCTACGTCAAGCACCGCCGGACCGGAATGCCTTTCGTAACGCTCAAGTGGGCGATGAGTCTGGACGGCAAGATCGGCGCTGATCGCAGGAGCGCGACCGCGCTCACCGGCGAAGCGGCGCGGCAGTACGCGCACTCCCTGCGCAACACCCACGACGCGGTGCTGGTGGGAGTGCAGACCGTACTGGCCGACGATCCCCAACTGACGTGCAGGCTGAGCGGCGGCCGCAATCCGCTGCGCGTGGTCCTGGACTCGCGACTGCGCACCCCACTGGAGGCGCGCGTGGTCGCGGGCATGGCCGAAGCGCCGACCCTGATTGCCACGACGGCAGCGGCACCCCCTGCTCAGGTCGAGGCGATGAGGCGGGCCGGCGTGGAGGTGCTCGTTTTAGATCAGGCGCCGCAGGGAGTGGACCTGCGCGCTCTCATGGAGGAGTTGGGGCGTCGGGGGGTGCTCAGCGTCCTGGTTGAGGGCGGCGGAACCGTGAACGCCTCCGCGCTTGCCGCCGGCGTCGTTGACAAGGTGATCGCACTCGTGGCGCCTCGACTGATCGGTGGATCCCTGGCAGCTACCCCGGTGGACGGCCCTGGACTCGCGGGCGTCTCCGGGGCCGTACGGCTGTCGGAGGTGCGCACTCGGAGGCTGGGAGAGGACATATCAATCGAAGGGAAGGTGGAAGCTCGATGTTCACAGGCCTGGTAGAAGAGCTCGGCAAGATCCAAAGCATTACCGGTAACGCCGATGGTGTGCGCCTGAAGGTGCGGGCAGGAGCGGTGCTCGACGGCGCTCGCGTAGGGGAGAGTATCGCCGTCAGCGGCGTGTGTCTGACGATCGTGGACCTCGAGGGCCGGTCGTTCGCGGCCGACGTGGTGGCCGAAACGCTGCGGCGGACCACGCTGGGCGGGCTGCAACCGGGGGATCCGGTGGACCTGGAGCGGCCGCTGCGATTTGACCAGCGCCTGGGAGGACACATAGTCCAGGGACACGTGGACGGTGTGGGCACGATCACCTCGATCAAGCCGGAGGGCGAGGGCGTGTGGATGGAGATTGCGCCGCCGCCGGCGCTCATGCGCTACCTGGTGGAGAAAGGCTCCGTCGCCGTGAACGGTGTCAGTCTCACCGCCGCAGCGATCACGGACGCACCTGGGTTTGCGATTGCGCTGATACCGCACACCCTGGCCGTAACGACGTTGGGGCATTGGGGCGTGGGCGGCCGGGTGAACATCGAGGTGGACATCCTGGCCAAGCACGTGGAAAAGCTGCTGGAAGGGGTGGCGGGGCGGTGGACGACCTGACAGGCAAGGCGGCGTTCCCGCAGGCCTCGGTGGCCGAAGCGGTTGAGGAGCTACGCGCCGGGCGGATGCTCGTGGTCGTGGACGACGAAGACCGCGAGAACGAGGGCGACCTCATCATGGCCGCCGAGTTCGCTACGCCCGAGGCGATAAACTTCATGATGATGCACGCGCGCGGACTGATCTGTGCGCCGCTCACCCCCGAGCGGTGCGATGAACTGCGGATTCCCATCATGGTGACCGAGAACACCTCCCAACACGGGACCGCGTTCACGGTTTCGGTGGACGCGCGCCGCGGCGGGACCGGCACCTCAGCACACGATCGTGCGCTGACGATTCGGCTGCTGGCCGGAGCCGAAGGGGACGGCAACACAAGCCCCGACGACCTGGCCCGCCCGGGACACGTCTTTCCCCTGCGTTCAGCTCCGGGGGGCGTGCTGCGCCGCGCCGGGCACACCGAGACAGTGATTGACCTGACCCGCCTGGCCGGGCTGAAACCGGCTGGGGTGATCTGCGAGATCGTGGGTGAGGACGGGGCCATGGCGCGCTTCCCGGAGCTGCGCGAGTTTGCGGCCCGCCACGGCCTTAAGATGCTGACGGTTAGAGAGTTGATCCGGCACCGGCTGCGGCACGATCCCTTCGTGCGGCGGGAAGGGCAGACCCGCCTGCCCACCGCAATCGGGGAGTTCTCCGCCGTGGTATACGAGAACACGCTCGACGGCTCGCACCACCTGGCGCTGGTTAAGGGTATCCTAGACGACGGTGCGCCGCCACTGGTGCGGGTGCAATCGGAGTGCCTGACCGGCGAGGTCTTCGGATCACTGCGGTGCGACTGCCGCGAGCAGTTGCAGACGGCAATGCGGGCGGTTGAGCGCGAGGGGCGCGGCGCGATCGTCTACATCAGGCAGGAAGGCCGCGACATCGGGCTGGGTAACAAGATCAAGGCCTACGCGCTCCAGGACCAGGGCGCGGACACCGTGGAGGCCAACGAGCTGTTGGGATTCCCGCCGGATCCGCGCGACTACGGCGTAGGCGCGCAGATCCTGGCCGATCTCGGGTTGAAGCGCATACGGCTGCTGACCAACAATCCTCAGAAGCGCGCGGGCCTCGAAGGGTACGGCATTCAAGTCGTGGAACGCGTGCCGCTGGAAACCACACCCACCAGCGAGAACTATGCCTACCTCAAGACCAAGCGCCACCGCCTCGGGCACCTCCTCAGCATCGAGTGAGGGATGGCCGGGTCTGGTGATGGAAGGGTGATGATCCAAATGGGAACGACCTTTCGCGGCGGAGGCGACGCCGCCGGGCTGGCCTTCGCGGTAGTGGTCAGCCGGTACAACGAACCGATCACGCAGCGCCTGCTCGATGGGGCATTGGAGGTTCTGACGGCGCAGGGGGCGACGCGTGTGGACGTGGCCTGGGTGCCCGGCGCGCTGGAAATCCCCCTGGTCGCCCGACGCATGGCCGAGGCGTCGGCCAAGGTGCCGGGGGAGGCGTCCGGGGAGGACGGCGCCGGGCGGCGCAGTGCGCGCCGTTACGATGCCGTCATCTGCCTGGGATGCGTCATCAAGGGAGACACGCTGCACTTCGACCTGGTGGCCCAACAGGCCGCGGCAGGGATCGCCAGGGTCTCGCTGGAGACCGGTGTTCCGGTGATCAACGAGGTGCTGGCGGTGTTTGAACCCGAGCAGGCCGCCTCTCGCGCCGGAGGCAGGGTTAACCTCGGAGCCGATGCCGCCCACGCGGCCATCCAGATGGCCAACCTGATGCGGGAACTGGAGGCATCCGACAGATGACCGTCACGATATTCGCGCCCGCGGACGTGCGGCCCGACGGCGGACCGGTATCGCGGGGAGGCGCCTTGGCCGTCGCCGGCGGCCGCGTGCTGGCCGTCGGAGGCGCCGCCGAAGTGGCCGCCGCTTTCCCCCGTGCGCGTCGCGTGGACCTTGGGGGGCTGCCGGTCTTCCCCGGGCTCATTGATGCGCACCTCCACCTCATCGGCTACGGTTTCAGCCTGCTCGAGGTGGAACTGCGCGAAGCCGGGTCGCCCGGGGAAGCCGCCCGGCTCGTCTCTGCCGCGGCCGCACGCCTGCCGGCGGATGCCTGGGTGTTGGGGCGGGGGTGGGACAAGAACACGTGGCCCGAAGATCGCTTTCCCTCGCGAGGGGATCTCGATCCGGCCACGGCCGGCCGGCCCGCGGTGATGGCGAGCAAGGACGGCCACCTGCTCTGGGTCAACTCAGCGGCCCTGCGGGCGGCCGGGATCACGCGCGATACTCCTGACCCGCCTGGAGGCGTGGTAGGCCGTGATACCGCGGGCGAGCCCGACGGCATCCTCAAGGAAGAAGCCGCCGCGCTTGTAAGGCGGGTCGTGCCGCCTCCGACTCCCGGGATGCGTGAGCGGGCCGCGCTGGAGGCAGTCGCCGATCTTCACCGCTTTGGGATTACCGGAGTGCACGCCTTCACGGGCACCACGACCGAGGGCCCCGAGGGCTTCGCGACGCTCCAACGCCTGCATGCGCGTGGCGATCTGGGTGTACGCGTTGTCGCGACCCTGCCCGACCGGCACCTGGAGGCCGCCGCGGCCTGTGGGATGCGCACGGGCCTGGGCGATGAGATGCTGCGCGTTGGGCCGGTCAAGATCTTCGCCGACGGTGCCCTGGGATCGCAGACCGCCAGCATGCTTGCGCCCTATGACGGCCAGCCGGGCAACCTGGGAGTGCAGGTGCGGTCGCCCGCCGAGCTGGACCATCTGGTGGCCCGCGCGATCGATGCCGGGCTGTGGACCGCGATCCATGCCATAGGCGACCGCGCCAACAGAGAAGTCCTCGACGTCTTCGAGCGCCACCAGGCCGCATCGCAGCGCCTGGGAGCCCGCCACCGCATAGAGCACGTGCAGCTCCTGCACCCGGACGATCTGCCGCGACTCGCACGGATCGGCGTGGTGGCCTCGATGCAGCCGATCCATGCCACGGAAGATCGCGAGATCGCCGAGCGCTACTGGGGACCGCGCGCACGGTGGGCCTATGCATGGCGAGCGATCACCGCCAGCGGCGCGGCCCTGGCTTTCGGATCGGACGCGCCGGTGGAGACGCCGGATCCGTGGCGGGGGATGTACGCGGCGGTCACCCGTCGTCGCGAGCACGGGCGCGAGCACGGGAAGGACCGCAGCGCATGGTATCCAGAGGAGTGCATCCCTCTGGAGGAAGCCATCCGTGCCTACACCACCGGTGCCGCCTACGCCGCCGGGACCGAGGGGTGGCAGGGGGCACTTCGTCCCGGGAGCGCGGCCGACTTCATTGTGCTCGACCGCGACCCGTACGCGGGCCCGCCCGAGGAGTTGTTGCAGGTCAGGGTGCTGGCGACCGTGGTTGGCGGCCGTCTTATGCACGCGGCCGGCGCACTTGATGGGGTGATGGGGTAGCGGGCATACACAAGGTGGGCACCGCGTTTCACCTTGTGCAGGTACAGAGTACCGGCGCTGCGCGCCAGAAGGGGTGAGCAAGATGGCATATCCAAAGTACGAGCCCAAGAAGTTCCGCTCGTTTGACGTAGAGCTGGACGGCATCTCGAAGAAGACCATGGAGGAGCATTACAAGCTCTATCAGGGTTACGTCAACAAGGCCAACGAGATCCACGATAAGCTCGCCGCCCTCGACAAGGACCCGGCCAAGGCCAACCCTACCTTCTCCGAGATCCGCGAGCTCAAGGTCGAGCTTACGCGGGCCGTCGGCGGCGTGAAGAACCACGAGATCTACTTCTCTCACCTGGGTGTTGGGGGCGGGAAGCCGTCGGGCAAGTTGCTCAGCATGATCGAGCGGGACTTCGGCAGCTTCGAGGACTGGCAGCGCGATCTGAAGGCCACCGCGATCGCGGCCCGAGGCTGGGCCTGGACCGCGTTTGACTGGGACACGATGCGGCTGTTCAACTACATCGGGGATGAGCAGAATACCTTCCCGATCTGGAATGCGACGGTCGTTGTCGCGCTGGACGTCTTCGAGCACGCGTACTACCTGGACTACCAGACCGCGAAGGCGGCGTACGTGGACGCGTTCTTCCGCAACCTGGACTGGGCGGCGGTGGCGGACCGGGCGAAGGTGGTGCTGGAGGCGGTCCAGTAAACCTAAGGTGCCATTCCGACCGTCACACAATGGGTACAGAGGGGGCGGGCGTGGACGCTGAGGACCGGCAACTGCTCCGGGCTTTCGCGCGCGGGGAGGAGAGCGCCTTCACGGCGCTCGTGATCAAGTACCGGGAGAGCGTCTACCGCGTGGCGCGCCGCATGCTCGGCAGTCACGAGGACGCCGCGGACGTCGCCCAGGAAGTGTTCATCCGCGCGCACCGGGCGTTGCCGCGATTCGACGGCCGGTCGCAACTCTACACCTGGCTGTACCGCATTACGGTCAATCTCTGCCTGGACCTGCGCGGCCGGTCCTCCAGGTTGCCCCTGCTTGACGACGAGGACGGCGCGCGCGATCGCAGCGGTATCCCGGCCGCGGAGGACGAGGCCGAGGGCCGGGAGGCCGGACGTCTGGTGGCGCGCGCCGTTGCCCAACTGCCACCGCGCCAGCGGGCGATGGCCGTCCTGCGGCTCTACCAGGATCTGCCCTACCAGGAGATCGCCCGCATCATGGGCTGCTCCGAGGGCACGGTGAAGGCAACGATGTTCGCGGCGCTGCGCAAGCTGCGCCGCGCGCTGGTCGAGGAGGGCGTCCGCGCCCCATGACGGACCGCTGCGCAGAGGTGCTGGAGCGCCTGGTCGAAGGGGTGACCGGGACGGTGCCGCCGGACGAACGCGTCGACGTCGCCGGCCATCTGGCTTCGTGCGCCCGCTGCCGCGACGAGGCAGTCTCGCTGGAAGCCGTTGCTTCGCGCCTGCGTGCCGGGGGCAGGTTTGTCGCGCCGCCCGGTTTCTGGGAGGAGTTCATGCGGCGGATTGCCGACCGCATCGAGGAGGAGAGGGTGCCGGCAGGCGCCCGCCTCCGGCGGTGGCTGGCTTCCCCGCGCCACGCGCTGGGCACGGCCGTGGTTACCGCGGTCACGGTGCTGGCGGTCTTCGCGGCGGTCCGGACCATCCCGCCCCCGCCTGATCCCGTATTGATTCGCGCGCGCGGGCTGGTGACCGCAACGATGACTTCCAGTCTTCCCTCACTGGGCGAGATGCTCGATATCTGGCGCGCCGGGCTGGCTCACGAAACCGACGCGGTCGTGGACCGAAGGACGAGGTAGTGAGAGTGGCCGCCTTGCGCCGCCTTGCGCCCGCGCTCCTGGTCGTGATGATGGCGCTGGCTCTGCCCGCGGTAGGGCAGGAGCCGCCGCCGCCGCGGGGAGAGCGGATCATCGAGGCGATCTTCATATGGCGCCTGGTGGACGAGCTCGATCTCACGGAGGGGCAGATCACCCGAATACTGCCCCGACTCAAGGCGCTCAAAGCCATCCGGATGGAGATGGGCCGGCGGGTACCGTTGCTGCGGCGGGAGATCCGGCAGCTTTCCGCGCAGCAGCCCCGTGACGAGGAGGCCATACGGGTCAAGGTCTCCGAGCTCAACCTGCTGCGCACCGAGATGGAGTCGGGCAGGCGGCGCCAGCTTCAGATGATCACCGCCGCGCTCACCCCTGAACAGCAGGCCAAGTTCGCGTTGATTCAAGAAACCTTCGAGATGGACACCCTCCGGCTGCTGGAGGAGATGCGCCGCATCGTGGAGGAGCAGCCGCCACCCCGCCGTTAGCCCAGCGGTCGGAAGTGCGCGATGTCCAGGATCGAGCCCGTCCGGTCCTCCGCGGGCCTGAAGGCGGCCTCCACGCGCAGGCCGATATTCGCATCGGCCGCATCCACGCCGCTAAGTCGGTGGTAGAGTACGGTATCGGCGCCGTCCAGTCGTACCAGCGCCATCAACAAGGGAGGGTCGAGGAGGGTTCCATCCAGGTCCAGGTGCACCACCGTTACCGCCTCTACGGTGCCCGATGGCCCCACCTCTATCCAATCCGTCAGCTCGTCGAAGCACCGCTCACAGAACAGCTTTCCCGGCACATAGGTCAGGTTGCACCGTCCGCAGCGGGTTCCCAGGATGCGGGCTTCGTCCTTCATTGCGCGGAAGAACCGCTCGCCTGCCGGGCCGAGGGTGTAGCGGCTGGCTACGGGCATGCTCCCATGCCAGGTCCGGAGATCGTCCGCGTGCAGCGTGGGATCAAGCGGCATGGTTATCCTCTCCTCAGCGGCTTGAAGTACCGAATGTCGGTGATGGCGCCCTGGCGCGCCCGCTCGGGCTTCCACACCGCACGGACCCGCATACCGATGTGCACCCGGTCCGGGGCGACCCCGCCCATCAGGTGCATGATGCCCGCGGGCGGCGACGTGCCGTCCAGGTCAATCACCGCGGGGATCAGTGGTTCGGCGATCCGCTTCACGTCCCAGGTGACATAGCACAGCGAGAAGGTGTTCACGGTTCCGACGTCTGAGAGGGGCACGAAGGCGTCCATCGGGGCGAAGCACTGCTCGCAGAACGCGCGCGGCGGCACGACCGTGCGCTCGCACCGGGTGCATCGGACCCCTAGGATCACGCCTGCCTTCAGGCCATCGAGGTACAGGCCGACGGCCAAGCCCGCATCCCAGGCATAGTCGGCCCGGAGCCGGTCGTGGACGGAGAGCACGCGTCCCTGCTCGATATCCTCTTCGCTGAGGGCGGTGCCCGGGTAGGACGCAATCCGCTGGGTCATCTCCTCACCCCTCGCTCACGCGGGCCGCTGCGTGCCCAGGATCGTTACTGTTCCCACCTGCATCAGGTCGCCCCAGGCCTGGGCCAGGCCGCGCTCAGGCGTCCCCGGTACCTGGCGTGCTCCTGCTTCGCCGCGCAACTGCCAGAAGAGCTCCGCGACCTTCATCAGGCCGGCCGCGGTGATCGGATTGCCTACTCCGAGCAGGCCGCCGGACGGGCAGACCGGCATGGCCCCGTTGCGCGCGGTCACGCCCTGAGCGGTCAGCTCCGGCGCCTTGCCGCGGTCGGCGAGGAGCAGTCCTTCCAGGTGGTGTAGCTCTTTGTAGTCGAACGGGTCGTAGGGCTCGACGATGTGGATCTCCTTCCGGGGTTCACGCACTCCGGCCATATCGTACGCCATGCGCGCGGCCCGCTCCACGTACTCCGGGTAGGCCAGGTCGCGGTTGGTCCAGTAGGCGGTGTCGAGGTTCCAGCCCACTCCCTGCACCCACACTGGCCGGTCGGTGATCCGCTCCGCCACGCCTTCGGCGGCCATGACGATGGCGACCGCTCCATCGCTGACCGGGCTGACGTCGAGGCGCTGCACCGGCCAGGCCAACACCTCGGAATTCAAGACGTCTTCAACCGTTATGTTGGCTTCACCGAGCATCGCGCACGGGTGGTCGGCGGCGTTGCGCTTGTTCTTCACGGCGACCTGCGCGATGTCGCGCTTGGAGATGCCGTAGGCCTGCATGTAGCGGTTCATCTCCAGGGCGAAGATCCACAGCAGGTTGGGTTCCAGCGGGCGCTCGGTGGTGTGGTCGAAGATGGTCAGGAACGCCGCCTGGGCGTGCGGGTAGAAGCTCGACATCTTCTCCTCGGCGACCACCAGCACCACGTCGAACAGGCCGCTGGCGACGTGGTACCAGCCGTGCGGGCCAAGGAACACACCGGTTCCGCCTCCAACGTACGACCGCATCACCGGCTTGCCCCAGGCCCCGCTCCCGTCAGAGAGGTACTCGCCCTTCATGTGCACGCCGTCGAAGGCGTCGGGCGCGCTGCCGATGCAGACGCCGCCGACGTCGTTCAGCGTGAGCCCGCAGGAGTCCAGGGCCATCCGGGCGGCGTGCCAGGCCAGTTCTTTCGGCGTTTCCATGGCCCGCCGCACGAACCGGGTCATTCCGGCGCCTACCACGGCGACGCGTCGCATGCTCATGATTCCCTCCCGCCCAACTGGTTGCTCAGCACAGCCACGGCGCCGCCGGTAGTGGGCACCCCGCGCCAGGACTGAGCGAGCCCGGTGTGGACATCGCCGAGCTGTCGGGAGCCCGCCTGCCCCCGCAGCTGCAGCACCACTTCCAGGACGCGTGCCAGCCCGGAGGCCTCCAGCAGGTGGCCGACTCCCAGGCTCCCGCCGGATACGTTGACCGGCAGGCATCCGTCCGGGGCAGTCGCGCCTTCCACGGTAAGCGGTCCGGCCCTCCCTTGGGCGCAGAGCCCCAGTGCCTCCAGGTGCTGGAGTTCCTTGTAAGCGTAGGTGTCGTCCACCTCGGCGAACTGGATCTCTTCCGCCGGGTTACCGATACCGGCCATCTTGTACGCCATCGCCGCCGCCCGCTCCGCGTACACTGCCCTGGCCCAGCACCGGCTCTCCAGCGAGGGGCTGTCGTTGGCCCAGCCGATTCCGCGTATCCAAGCAGGATGGGGCGAGAGGCGCCCGGCGGTCTCGGCGTCTGCCAGGACGATGACGATCGCGCCGTCGGCGTGGTCGCTGATCTCCAGACGGGCCAGCGGTGAGGCCACTGCTTCGGACGCCAGCACGTCCTCGGTTCGGAGGTCGGCCCCGTACGCGGCGGCAGGGTTGCGCAGCGCGTTGCGCCGGTTCTTTGTGACCACCGCCGCGCATTGCTCGCGCGTCGCCCCGGACTCGTGCGTGTAGCGGCAGGCCTCCAGCCCGGCCACGGCGAGCGGGTTGGCCGCCAGCGGCCTGTTGAGGATCGGGTCCAGCGCGTAGGCCGTGATGTGCGGAAGGGTGAGGATGTTGCTGGCCTTGCTGTGTCCTTCCACAACTACGACCCGGAACCGGCCGGTCAGGATCTGCATCACCGCGGCAGCCAGCCCGTGCAGGCCGTCGCCGGTGATTGTGTGTACGGGTCGCTGCGCCCCGCCGATCTGGTCGGGCACGTACTCATCGAAGATGCTCGTGCCCTCGTGGAAGTCCTCGGACACGGTCACGAAGCTGTCCACGTCGCGCCGTGGGTTCACGCCGGCATCGGCGTAGGCACGGACCGCGGCTTCGTAGATCAACTCCTTGTAGGAGGCCTCGGGTGTGACAGGCCGGAAGCCGGCCCAGCCTACGCCGATGATTGCAACGGGGTGCGTCATGGAATCCTCCTGACGGACTTGGGGCGGGGGCTCACTCCATGTGGCTTCTTCGCCTGGTGTCGCGGTACCTTCCGTCCGGGAAGTCGGCCCGGGCCGCGGTCCCCCTCTGTAACCGGCAGGGATAGGATCCTCGTACCAAACGCAGGCACTCTTGCAAATAGTGACGCCATACGCAAGAACAGACTCGTGCGGTGGGGTTACTCCCCCCCGCTGAACTCTGATACCATAACCTCGTGAGTTCCCCCCGCGACGATGTGGTTGTAACCGGCCTGGGGGCCGTCACCCCCGTAGGTTTGAGCGCGTCCGCCACATGGCAGGCCCTGTGTGCCGGCCGGTCCGGCGTCGGACGCCTTACGCAGTTCGACGCCTCGGGGCTCCCGGTGCAGATCGCCGCCGAGGTGAAGGAGTTCGATCCGTCACGGTACGTGGACGGCAAGATGGCCGGCCGCCTGGAACGGTTTGCGCAGTTCGCGCTGGCGGCCGCTACCGAGGCGCTCGCGGACGCGGGTCTGAACGTGGGGGAGGCCGAGGCGGACCGGATCGGCGTGGTGATGAACACCGGCGGCGGCGGGCTCGGACTGATGGAGCGGGAGAAGGCCGTGCTGGACTCACGCGGCCCACGCCGCGTGAGTCCGCTGTTCGTCCCGATGATGATGTCCAACATCGCCTCCTGCCAGATCTCGATCTCGCTGGGGCTTCGCGGTCCGGTCCTCACCTCGACCGCAGCGTGCGCGGCGGGTGTGCTCGCGGTGGTGGACGCGGCCCGGCTGATCCGGGACGGTGAGGCGGACGTTATCATCGCCGGCGGGTGCGAGTCGGCGCTGACTCCCCTCTCGTTTGCCGCGATGTCGAACATGCGGGCCCTGTCCAGGCGCAACGACGAGCCCGAACGGGCCAGTCGGCCCTTCGATCTGAACCGGGACGGGTTCGTCTTCGGGGAGGGATCGGTCGCGCTGGTGCTGGAGCGCCGGGACCATGCAGAGGCCCGAGGGGCGCGGATCTATGCCGCGGCCATGGGGGGCGCCGTTACCGCCGATGCGTACCACGTCGCCGCGCCCGATCCCGAGGGCCGCGGGGCGGCACGGGCGATGACTCGCGCGCTGCAGTACGCTGGGCTCTCCCCGGATGACGTGGACTACATCTGCGCTCACGCCACGGCCACCGAGGTTGGCGACGTGGCCGAGGCCCGCGCGATCCGGCAGGCTCTGGGGCACCGCGCGGACCGCGTCGCGGTCAGCGCTCCGAAGTCCATGGTAGGGCACCTTATGGGCGCAGCCGGCGCTTTAGGCGCGCTTGTTGCGGTCAAAGCAATCCACGAAGGCGTTGTCCCTCCCACCATCAACCTCGAACGGCAGGATCCGGAGTGCGATCTGGACTGCGTGCCGAACGTGGCCCGGCGCATGGAGGTCGGTGTCGCCATGGTCAACGGTTTCGGCTTCGGCGGTCAGAACATCGTCGCCGTATTCGCGCGCGCGTGAGCGAGCAGCGTGAACAAGCAGCGTGAACAAGCAGGTTGAACTCCCGGTCGCCGGCATGGACTGCGCCGACTGCGCGGCCCGGATCGAACGCGCGCTGCGCCGGGTCGCAGGGGTCGAAAGCGCGTACGTCTCGTTAGGGTCCGGCCGCGCCACGGTCGTGTTCGATCCATCGCGGGCATCGGAGGCGCATCTGGCGCAGGCCGTAGAGGCGCTGGGCTATCGTGTGCCGGGTTCACGTGCCTCCCTCCAGGCCCATCAAGGAGCAGCGCCCCGGCTCTTTGGGATCGTCTCAGGGCTTTTCGTGGTGGCGGTCGCCTGCGCCGTCCTGATCGGACTGGCTGCCGAGCGCCTGGGGCTGATCGAGGCGGCGTCCCGTCTGATTCCTGCGCCGGTTGCGCTTGCCGCGGTGCTGATCGGCGGCCTTCCGATCTTCCGCAAGGTCTTCCTGGCAGTTCGCGCCCGGAGCGTAACCCCCCACGCCCTTATGACGCTGGGCATCGCAGGAGCGCTGATCATCGGAGAATACGGTGCGGCCGCGGTCATCGTCTTCTTCATGCGTTTCGCCGACTTCCTCGACGCCTACACCGCGGGCCGCGCCCGGCAGGCCATCCAGGAACTGGTGGCACTGCAGCCCCTTGAGGCTCGGGTCATGCGTGACGGCGGCGAGGTTGAAGTGCCCGCCTCCGAGGTCAAGGTGGGCGAGACCGTCCTGGTCAAGCCGGGCGAGCGGATCCCGGTTGACGGCACGATACTCTCCGGGCGTGCCTCGATCAACCAGGCCCCAATCACCGGTGAGGCCATGCCCGTTGAGAGGGCAGAGGGGCAGGCCGTGCTCGCAGCCACGATCAGCCTGGACGGCGCGCTGCGGATCCGAGCCGAGCACGTTGGCGCGGACAGCACCTTTGGCCGCATCGTGCGGCTGGTGGAAGAAGCCGAAGCCCGCAAGAGCGGAGCGCAACGTCTGGCCGACCGCGTTACCGCGTACTACATCCCGGTGGTGAGTGGGGTGGCCGCGGCCGCATGGTTGATCGGCGGCTCGGCAAGCGCCGGGGTGGCCGTGCTCGTCGTCTCGTGTTCGTGCGGGATAGCGCTGGCGACCCCGGTCGCGGTGGTCGCGGCGGTCGGAAGCGCCGCCCGCCGTGGCATCCTCGTCAAAGGCGGGACAGCACTGGAGGCCCTGGCGCGGGCGGAGATACTGCTGCTGGACAAGACCGGGACCCTGACCGTGGGCAGGCCGCAGATGACCGGCGTCTATCCAGAGGGAGGTCGTACCGCCGCCGAGGTGCTGGCAGTCGCCGCCGTCGCCGAGCGTTACTCCGAACACCCGGCGGCGGCGGCGGTGATGGCCGCTGTTTCCAGTACCATCAATACCCCGCCGCGGGGCGAGGCGGCCTTCCTGCCGGCCGGCGGAACTGAGGACGCGGCGCGGATCGAGGTAGCTCCGGGCCGCGGCGTGATCGTGCACGAGCACGGCCGGCAGGTCGTGGTTGGGAGCCGGCGACTGTTCGCCGAGCGCGATCTTTCCCTGCCCGAGCGGCTGACCGACGAGGCGGCGGCGCTGGAGGCCGCCGGCCAGACGGTGCTGTTCGTCGCCGAGGATGGCTGCACCGCCGGGCTAATCGCCATTGCCGACGCGCCCAGGCCCGAGGTGCCGGAAGCGCTCCGGGCGCTGCGTGCGATGGGCCTGGAGCGCATCATTATGCTCACGGGCGACAACGCGCGCGCCGCCCGGGCGATCGCGGACGCTCTAGGGGTGGAGTGCCGGGCAGAGATGCTCCCGGAGGACAAGATCGCGGTCGTGCAGGCCTTTCAGGCCGAAGGCCGCGTAGTCGCCATGATCGGCGACGGCATCAACGATGCCCCGGCCCTGGCCCAGGCCGACGTCGGCATCGCCATGGGCACCACCGGGACCGCGGCGGCGCTGGAGGCCGCCGACGTCGCCATCATGCGCGATGACTGGCGCCTGGTGCCGGAGGCGGTGCGAATCAGCCGGGAGGCGTTCGGCGTCATTCGCCAGAACCTGTATGGCACCGTTGCCTACAACCTGACGGGCATCACCCTTGCGGCCGTCGGCCTGCTGCCTCCGGTGCTGGCAGCGGCGGCGCAGGTGATCCCCGACTTCCTGATCCTGTTGAACTCGGGACGGTTGCTGCGGTCCGGAGGGCGTCGGTGATGCGCGGCCAGAAGCGTCTGCACACCGGGATGTCGTAGCCCAGTAATCCTGTCACCCTAATGGCTCTATGAATATGTCACCCCTGGGTTTGGAGCTGCCTACGTCGCGCAGTGGTTATGGTCGCTTGCCGCCAGGGGTGATCCGGCGGCGGGATGTACCTCTCCCGGGGTGGCTGTTCGCCGTTGCCTGGGAGAGGGGTACTCGGATGCGGCTTGCCCTCAACGAATCGCTCCAGGGGCTGTCCAGAGGGGTGCTTCTCTGGCGTGAGCGCCTTGGCGGCGAGGCGCTGGCCGCGGTAATACACAGCGAGCGTGCCATCCAGATGTGCGTGGACATCGACGCGGGCTCGGGCATAGCTGCGTCCACCTGATCCGGGTCGGAGCTGGAGGAGACGGCCGTCGAGTTGGATGGTGTTATCGTTTTGGACGGTGCGCTGGTACTTGAAGCAGCAGATGCGGTCGAGGTCTCTCTGGGCCGGGGCCGGGCGCCAAGCGGGCTCGGGGTGCGCAGGGGCGTGAGTGAAGCGAGCATTGTAGCGTGGGAGAAAGCGATCGAGCACGCACTGGGCCTGAGAGAGCGTGCGCGCCTGGGCGAGGCGGAGCTCGATGACCAGGCGATCCTGGAAGGTGCCAAAGAGCCGCTCGATCCGCCCCTTGGCCTGTGGGGAATGCGCACCGATCCAGCGGATGCCGAGTTCCTGGAGGGCGCGTCCTACCTGGGTGGACGCGGGCCGGCCCTGGAGCTGCTCAGCCAGGGTGAGTGGGGCGCGGGGATCGCGGTGGAAGATCCCGTGGCGGTCGGTGTAGGCCGCAGTGGGGAGGCCATAGCGCCGGATGATCTGGCGGAGGAGCAGGAAGTAGCCGTGGGCATCTTCCTCCAGGCGGAAGACGCCGCCGAGGACCTGGCCCGTGGCGTCATCGATGGCGGCGTGGAGCACGAGGCGCGGCCCGCGATCTTCGAGCCAGGGGTGATGGCTGCCGTCCATCTGGACGAGGAGGCCGGCTTGGGGCATGCGTTCCCGGCGGCTGCGATGGCGTGGGGGACGGCGGGTACGGGGGCTGCCGATCCCGGCCGCGCGGAGGAGCCGCTGCACGGTCTGGCGGGAAAGCCGGAGGCCCTCGCGCTCCCGGAGCAACTCGGTGAGGTGGTGATCGTTCACGCCCTCATAGGTGGTACGGGCCAGGGTGAGGATGCGGTCCCTGACGGCCTCCGGGAGGCGCCGCGAGGAGGGGCGGCCGCGGTTGCCATGGGCGAGGGCAGCGAGGCCCTGCTGGCGCAGGCAGGCCAGCAGCCGTCGGAGAGGTGGCGAAGGGAAAGGCCCAACAGCACAGCGGCCTCCGTAGCCCGTAGAACGCCGTGCTGAACCCGGGCCAAGACTTGGACACGGTGTTGCTCCTTCTGGGTCAAGATAATCGTCTCCCTAGTCATGCTCCCAGGGTGACAGATTCATTGGCCCGTTGGCGGGTGACAAAATCATTGACCTATTACACGTCTGCACACCGGGATTGACCCCTCGATCCCACCGTGATAGTCTTTCACAAAACAAGCCGACCGAGCTTCTATTTTCCGGTATTCGCAATCCTCCTGCCCCCTGCTTAGGAATTCAGAGTACGGAGGTGCCTGGAATGCGGGGACTCTATCTCGTTCCTGGAGAGATAACACGTTGGCGGGGAGGCGCGCAGGAATTGGCGCGCCGGCGCGACGTGGTTCAGCGCGTCGCCGGTCCCACGTGGGCCATAGAGGCCTGGGACGTGAAGGGCGGGCCGCTGTCGATAGAGTCCGCGTACGAGGAGTACCTGTCCATACCCGGTTCCGTGGAGCGCCTGGTTGAGGCCGAGCGCGCCGGGTTCGACGGCGCCATCCTGGGATGCTTCGGGGATCCGGGGATCGACGCGATCCGCGAGATGGTCTCGATACCCGTGATCGGCCCGGGCGAGGCGGCGATGCTGCTGGCCGCGACGCTGGGACACAGGTTCAGCATCGTGACGGTCCTCCCATCGGTGATACCCTTGCTCGAGCGGCTGGCATGGCAGGTGGGGGTGGACCGTAAACTTGCCTCGGTGCGCGCGGTCGACATCCCGGTGCTCGAGATCGCCAAGGATCCGGGCAGGACCTTCTCCCGGATGGTCCGTGAGGCCGAGGCGGCGCGCGACCAGGAGCGGGCGGACGCCATCGTGATGGGCTGCATGACGATGGCCTTCCAGGGCGCGCAGGACGAGATGTCCGAGCGCCTCGGCATCCCAGTCGTCAACCCCGTGCACGCGGCGACGAAGATGATGCAGATGTTGTGCGAGCTCGGCTTGCGCCACAGCCGCAGGGCCTACCCGGTACCCCCGAAGATCACGAAGCAGGCCTCGCGTCAGGTCAAACGCCAGGCCAAGCGCAAGGGCGAAGCCAAGGCCACAGGGGTGGTTTCCCGTGGGCCGCGTTAGCCATCTGGACGCGCTCGACAAGGGCATCATCCGCGCGCTGCAGCGCGACGGGCGCGCCAGCTTCAGCACCATGGCAAGGGCGCTGGGCGTCACCGAGGGAACGGTGCGCAACCGCCTCTCCCGCCTCCTTGCCGACCGGGTAATCCGGGTGGTGGCCGTGGCCGACCTACTGAAGGTCGGGATGCACGCGGCGGCCATCACCGGCATGAACGTCCAGCGCAGCAAGATGAGCCGGGCCCTGGCCCGCCTGATGGAGATGCCCGAGGTCCGCTACGTCGCGGTCACCACGGGCACCTTCGACATCATCGTCGAGGTCGTGCTACCCGATACCGACAGCCTGCACGACTTCCTGGTGGACGGCCTGGCGAGCGTGCCCGGCCTGATCAGGACCGACACCTCAATGATCCTGAAGATCCACAAGCAGAGCTACATCTGGCTTCCGGAACCGGCCGGTGTGGCTCCGAGTGACTCCAGCGTGAAATCGAAGCAGCGTCACGCGAAGCAGGGCGAATCTAAGCAGCGCGAATCTAAGCAGCGCCGGGGCGATTCGAAGCCACGGCGACGCAAGACAAAGGGGGAGTAATCATGCGCTTCCGCACCATTGGCATCCTTGTGGTGGGTCTGGTCCTGGTCGTCGGAGGGCTTCCGCCGGCGAGCGGTGGGCCGGCGTCGGGCGGGGGATCCGTTGTGTTCCCGATCGTTGCCGACCCCACATTCAACCCGTGGCACCCTCGAGCGTTCGTCGAGTCGGTGTTTCCGAACCGCGTGATCTACAATGGGCTGACGAAGCCTGGCAAGAACCTCCAGCCCGCGCCCGACCTAGCGGAGCGCTGGGAGATCTCGTCCGATGGGCTCGTCTGGACGTTTTTCTTGCGCAAGGGCGTCAAGTGGCACGACGGAAGGGACTTCACTTCAGAGGACGTCAAGTTCACCTACGACATCGTCATGGACCCCAAGCTTGCCGCGTCGGGGTCCGCGAACTTCCGGACGGTGAAGGAGGTCAAGATCGTCGATCCGCACACGGTGCAGTTCGTGCTCCACAGTCCCGTGGCGAGCTTGGCGGCGTTTGTTGGTACGAACGCCGGCATTATCCCCAAGCACGCCTTCCAGGGGATCGCCGACCCCTGGACCCACGACGCCTTCAACAAGCGCGCACCGATCGGCACCGGCGCTTTCAAGATGAAGGAGTACGTGCCGGGGGCGTACGTCACGCTGGAGCGCAACCCCAACTACTTCGCGGGAACGCCGACGCTCGATACGGTCACCTTCAAGGTGTTGCCCGACATCAACGCGCAGGTCGCGCAGCTGCTCTCGGGCGACCTGACCCTCGTTTTCATCGACAACCCGGCGCTGGTACGTGCGGTCAGGGGCCGGCCGAACATAGACGTCACGACCGTGCCGCAGACCAACTTCTACTACCTGGCGCCCAACTTCCAGACCGCGGTGTTCCAGGACCGCCGGGTCAGGCAGGCGATCATGCACTCCTGGGACCGGCCCGCGATGATCAACGGGTTCCTGCAGGGCTTCGCGCAGCCCGCGACAGGCCCGGTCTCACCTGCGCTGCGGGCGTACTACAACCCGAACGTCAAGACCTACGACTTCGACCGCAGCAGGGCGCGCGCCCTGCTGGCCGAGGCCGGCTGGCGGCCGGGCCCCGACGGGATGCTCACGAAGGACGGCCAGAGGTTCCGTTTCACCCTGACCTACGCGACCGTGCAGTACTTCGAGCCGCTGGCGGCGCTGGTGCAGCAGTACCTGAAGGCGGTCGGGATCGACGTCGTTCTCGAAGGCCTGGAGTTCAACCAGTTCATCACGCAGCGGCTGCTGCCGCGCAAGTTCGAGGCCTTGCTGGGTTGGTGGGTCACACCAGCCGACCCCGACTTCTTCAACTACCTGCACTCCAGCGCTGCCGAAAAGGGCTTCAACTTGCCGCTCTACAACAACAAGGAAGTCGATGCCCTCCTCGAGGCGGGACGCCAGGCGACCAACGTGCGCGACCGCCAGAAGGCGTACACTAGGTTCCAGGAGCTCGTGGCCGAGGACCTGCCCTACCTGTACCTCTGGTGGCCGAGCGAGATCCGCGCCGTCAACAAGCGCCTGAGCGGTCTGCCCAACATCGGCCTGCGGGACGCCTTCCAGTACACGCACGAGTGGAGGTGGCAGTAGCCTGAGCAGGTTCCTGCTGCTGCGCGCGGCCCAGGCGCTGGTGGTGCTCTTCGTCGTCTCCACGCTGACGTTCTTGATGGTCAGCCTGGCCCCTGGCGGGCCGGCCATCATGGCGACGATGGAGACGACCGCGGAGATGCGCGACGCCCACCGGCGCCGGCTTGGGCTCGACGAGCACGTGGCGATCCGGTTCGCCAAGTGGACCGCTGCCGCGGTGCGTCTTGAGTTTGGCCGCTCGTTCAACGACGGACGCCCTGTCGCCGAGGTTATAGGGGAGAGGCTGCCCAACACCCTGCTCCTCGGCGGCACGGCGCTCCTGCTCTCTGTGCTCGTAGGCATCCCTGCGGGTATCGTCTCTGCCACCCGCCGCTACTCGGCAACCGACCACATTGTCACCTTCTTGAGCTTCGTCGGGGTCTCGATCCCCGCGTTCTGGTTTGCGATCCTGCTGATCCTTGCGTTCTCAGTGCGTCTCGATTGGCTTCCGGCCTCCGGGATGGCCACCATCGGCGCCTCGTTCTCGCTCGGCGACCGCGTGGCGCACCTGACCCTGCCGGCGCTGGTGCTGGCGACGGCGACGCTCCCGAATCTGGTCCGATTCATGCGGTCGGCGCTGATCGAGGAGATCGACCAGGACTACGTGCGCACGGCGCGCGCGAAGGGGCTCGCCAACCGCCGCGTCCTCTCGCACCACGCGATCCGCAACGCCCTCATTCCCGTGATCACGATGCTCGGTGTACTGATCCCGAGGCTCGTCGGCGGTGCCGTCATTACCGAGACCATCTTCGCCTGGCCCGGCATGGGCCAGCTCGCGGTCTCGTCGGCCGTGGGCCGCGACTACCCGCTCGTCATGGGGCTGACGATCGTGGTGGCGATGGTGGTCATCGTCTCCAACCTGATGGTGGACGTCGCCTACGGCTGGCTCGACCCGCGGATCACCTATGGCTAGTGCGTCCGAGCCCGTAGACGCGACGACGGCCGGTTCGCACCCGCCACGTAAGCTCTGGCGGATCGCCGCCCAGCGGCTACGCCGGAACCCGCCGGCCCTTATCGCGGCGGGATTCCTGGTCCTGATTCACCTGGGTGCGGTCCTTGGCCCGTCGGTGTTGGGCCGCGACCCGTTTCTCACCGATCCGCTCTCCACGCTGCACGCCATCAGCCTCCGGCACCCTCTGGGCACCGATGAGGTGGGCCGCGACGTGCTGGCCCGCCTGATGTTGGGCTCGCGCGTCTCGCTGACGGTCGGGTTCGTGGCGATGGCCATTTCGGTCTCGGTGGGCATCACGGTGGGAGCGCTGTCGGGCTACTTCGGACGGTGGCCGGACGTCGCGCTGATGCGGTTCACCGACGCGATGATGGCGCTGCCCACGTTCTTCGTGATCCTGGCCGCGCTGGCGGTCTTCGGCGGAGGGCCGGTGGCCGCCACGGTGGTCATCGGGTTGACCGCGTGGATGCCGGTGGCGCGCATCGTGCGCAGCGAGTACCTTCGCTGGCGCGTCACGGAGTTCGTCGAGGCCGCGCGGGCCATCGGCGCGGGCGACGGTCGGATCATGGTTCGGCACATCCTGCCACAGGTTACCCCCTCGATCATTGTGGCCGCCACGCTCAACGTCGCCTTTGCGATCCTGACCGAGTCGGCGATCTCGTACCTGGGGCTCGGAATCAGGCCGCCGCTGCCCTCTTGGGGGAACATGCTGCAGAACGCGCAGATCTACCTTTGGTCGGCGCCGAACCTGGCGATGTACCCCGGCATGCTGATCCTGGCCACGGTGCTGGCTTACAACTTCCTGGGCGACGGCCTGCGCGACGCCCTTGATCCGAGGCTGAAGCTATGAAGGGAACCCACGCCTCCCGCGCCTGGACCCTGGCCGCGGCGGGCGACATCATGCTGGAACACCTGCCCGCCGCGAACCCCCTCCACGACCTGCTCCGGCGCGCGGACTTTGCGTTCGCGAACGTGGAGGCGCCGCTCTCCGACCGCGGCCACCCTGCGGACAAGCTCATCGTGCTGCGGTCAGCGCCCTCTCTCGCGTCCGTCCTGCCGAATCTAGGGCTCTCCGTAGTGTCATTTGCCCACAACCACGCCCTCGACTTCGGGATCCCGGCCCTGGAGCAGACGCTCGAGGTGGTGCGGGCCGCGGGCGTCCGGGTCGTAGGCGCCGGGGCCACCCTGGACGAGGCGCTACGGCCGGCGTTCACGGAGTGTCCGTCCGTCGAGCCCTCTTCCATTCGGCGCGCACCCTCCGGGCACCCGCCGGTGCGCGTCGCGTGGCTCGGGTTTGCCTCGACGCTGCCGACCGGATCCGCCGCTGCGCCCGGGCGGCCGGGCGTTGCGCCCCTGCGCGTGCGCGTGCGGATCGAGGCCGACGCTTCGGTCGCCGAGGAGCAGCCCGGTACCTCGCCGTACGTCTCCACGGAGGTAGTCGCGGAGGATCTCGACCGCGCCGCCGCGGCGGTGCGCGCGGCAACCCGAGAGTCGGACGCCGTAATCGTGAGCGTCCATTGGGGCGTGCCGCCTGGGTGGGCGGCGCCGTTCCAGGGCATCCTGGCGGACTACCAGCAGCCGGCGGCGCACGCGCTCATCGAGGCCGGAGCTGCCGCCATACTGGGTCACCACCCGCACTGCCTGCACGGCGTTGAGGTCTACCGCGGCAGGCCTATCCTCTACAGCATGGGGAACTTCTTGTTCCACGCCATGGGCGAGGGGAGGCGCTTCGAGCTGGGTAGGCCGGCGCCGCCCTACCGCATGGAGGCAGTCAGCACCCCCGAGCTGGCGGAGTCGGCGGTCTTCGTGCTTGAGTTCGACGGCGCAAGCTGCAGGCGTCTCGTGGTACACCCCACCGCCAGCGACCCGGCAGGCGAGCAGTGCGCGGCGGCCCCGGAGCAGGTCTTTCGGATACTGGCGCGGATGCGGGCGATGAGCGCTGCGCTCGGGACGGAACTGAGGACGGCCGGAGAGACAGGGTATATCGATCTCACTTGAGAGTTCATCCGACGAGAACCCACCCTAAGGAGGCGTACGACATATGAGCACGGTCAGCGACTGGCGCAACCAGGCCGACGAGCAGGCGCTCGTCGAAGACGTATCGCTGGACGAGCCCTGGCCGCTCGTCGAGAAGTTCAACGGGCTGGTCCGCGAGTCCGGCACCAAGCAGGAGAAGCGGGCCTTCGATTACATCAGCAAGCGTCTGAAGAAGCACTGCGTTCCCCACACCATCCACACGCCTACGCTGCTGATCAGCGTGCCCCGGCGCGCGCGGTTGGAGATCCTGGCGCCCGAGCGCCGCGCGGTGGCCGCGAAGACGCCTTCGATGTCGCACTCCACCGGCGGTCGGTGGAAGCGCGGCCAGGTTGTGTACGTTCCCACGCACCACATGGGCCACATCCGAGGGCTATTCGAGGGCGTGGGGAGGGATATGCCCGAGGTCGCGGGCAAGATCGTCCTGACCGAGGGCTACGCCTCGCCTGGCAAGGTGGCCGACTTCACCAAGGCAGGCGCGATCGGCGTCATCTTCATCAGTCCTGGCGAGCGGATCCACGAGGGCATCTGTACGACCATCTGGGGCTCGCCCGACCTGGACTCGTGGGAGCGCAAGCCGACGATTCCTGTAGTCTCCGTGAACAAGACCGACGGCGCCTGGCTGCGCGACCTGGCTCAGGGCGGCGAGGTCAAGGCCCGCCTTTCCACGAAGCTGGACGAAGGCTGGGTCGAGTGCCCGGTGTGTGTGGCCGAAATCCCCGGCCGCGAGGCGCCCGAGGAGTTTGTCCTGGTCCACGGCCACCTGGACGGCTGGCACCAGGGCATCGGCGACAACGCCACGGGCAACGCCACCCTTCTGGAACTCGCGCGCGTCCTCTGGAAGCACCGGGACCGGCTGGCGCGCACGGTGCGGATCGCCTGGTGGTCAGGTCACTCCCAGGGCCGGTACGCCGGTTCGGTATGGTACGCTGACGAGTTCGGGCTCGACATCGACGCCAACTGCGTCGCGCACATCAACTGCGACTCCACGGGCTGCCGGTGGGCCACCGTGTACGAGGACGTCTTCTGGATGAGCGAGGCCGAGGGCATCGGGAAGGCGGTCATCAAGGACGTGACCGGCCTCGATGCCGCCGGCGGGCGGCCGCTGCGCGCGGGTGACTGCTCGTTCTCGAACGTCGGCGTCTCGACCTTCTACATGCTGTCATCCACGATGCCCAAGCCGCTCTTGGAGGAGAAAGGCTACTACCCCGTGGGCGGTTGTGGCGCCAACATCGCCTGGCACACCGAGGACGATACACTCGAGATTGCCGACCGCGACAACCTGCTGCGCGACACGAAGGTCTACACCGTCGCGGCCTACCGGGCGGCCAACGCCCCGCTGCACCCGCTCGATTTCCGCGCGCTGGCCGAGGAGATGGCCGGCACGCTGAAGGCATACGGCGATGCGGCAGGGGGCGCGTTCGATCTCAGCCAGCCGCTCGCAGAGGCGAAGGCGCTGCGAGCCGACCTCGACCGCTGGTACCTCGACCGCGCTGGCCTGGGCGGCCGACCGGCATCCGACCCCGCGGTGCGGGCGGCCAATACCACGCTGCGGAAACTCGCGCGCGTCCTTGTGCGGATCAACTACACCCGCGCCGGCCGGTTCCGCCACGACCCGGCGGTGGACGTGCCTCCGCTGCCCGATCTGGCTCCGGCCAAGACCCTGGCGGGAATCGAGCCGGGGGGGCACCGATACCGCGTGACGCTGACGCACCTGGTGCGCGGCCGTAACCGCGTGACCGCGGCGCTGCGTGAGGCACGGGGGCTGGTGGCGGCACCATGAGAGCCGCCGTCATCCACCGTCACGGCGGTCCCGAGGTCCTGAACATCGAGGAGGTTCCGATTCCCACGGCCGGCCCAGGCGAGGCCCTGATCCGGGTCGGCGCCTGCGCGCTGAACAACATGGACATCTGGGCGCGCTCGGGCCCGCCCGGGGGCCGGGTCGTCTTCCCCTGGCGTGAGCGGAAGTTCCCACTCACGACGGGCGGGGACGTGGCAGGGACGGTGGTGGCTGTAGGGTCCGAGACGGGAGTGCCCGCGGGGCCCGGTGTCCTGCCCGCCGCCTCCGGCGCCCAAGAGTGGCAGCCCGGCGACCGCGTCGTGATCAACCCGATCCTGGCGTGCGGACGGTGCGGGTTCTGCCTCGCTGGCGAGCAGACGATGTGCCTCTCGTACAAGATCTTCGGCGAGCACACGCCCGGCGGGCTGGCCGAGTATGTGGTCGCGCCCTTCGCGAACCTGATCCGTGTCCCAGACCACGTGTCCTTCGAGAAGGCGGCCGTGCCCGCGGCCTACTGCACCGCCTGGCGGATGATGATCACCGCCGGGGGCCTCCGCGCGGGTGAGGACGTGCTGGCCGTCGGCGCCTCAGGCGGCGTGGGAACCGCGGTGCTTCTGATCGCGCGGATGGCCGGCGCGCGCCGGATCTTCGCCGTATTGGGCGGGCCCGAGAAGGCGGCCAAGGCCGCGGCCGCCGGCGCAATCCCCATAGACCACAGGGAGCACCCGAACTTCAGCGAGCAGATACTGGCCGCCACCGACGGCGCCGGAGTGCACCTCGCGGCCGACCCCGTCGGCGCGCCGTCTTGGCAGCAGACAATTCGCAGCCTCCGCCGCGGCGGCCGCATGACGATCTGCGGCGCCTCCGGCGGCGAGCGGCCCGACTTCGACATCCGCGAGGTCTACCAGTGCCACCGCCGGATCATAGGCGCGCCGATGGGCAACGCGAGTGACTTGCGCGCGGTTATGTCCGCGATCTTCACTGGCGCGATAGATCCCATCCTGCACGCTGTGCTGCCCCTTTCCGAGATCCGGGAAGCCCACCGGATCATGGGCGCGCGGGAGCACTTCGGCAAGGTGGTGATGGTGCCGTAGGGTGTTGCGTTAGGAGCAACCGACGCACCCTATTGACAGGGGTGCACCGTACGGGTCATGCTTAAGAGGCGATGTCATCTAGACGTCTAGTGCGGTCCACGATTAACCCCCACTCCCGCGTTCCCAAGTATCTTCAGCTCAAAGCAAAGTTCATGCGCGAGATCCAGGAGGGACGGTGGACTGAGGGTGCACGATTCGCGTCTGATCAGGAGCTGACCTCGCAGCTCGGGGTTAGCAGGATGACGGTGCGACAGGCCGTCTCCGAACTGGTCAACGATGGCTTCCTCCGCCGCGATCATGGGAAGGGTACCTTCGTCACGCGGCCCCGCGCCCTGCGTCGGTTCTGGACGGTGATTTCATTCACTGAGGAAATGAGGTCCCGGGGGCTGGAGGTTCAGAACAAGCTGCTCGGCGTCCGGCGGGTGATCCCGTCCGGCCCGATCCAGAAGGCGCTGCGCCTGGGGCCAGGGGAGCGCGTGCTGCAGATCCGGCGCATCCGCGCGGTACACGGCCAGCCCATTGCCTACAACGTTTCCAACATCCCACTGTCCCGCTGTCCCGACCTGGACCGCTGCAACCTCGAGGAGGACTCGCTCTACCTCATCATCCAGAACCGGTACGGCTATCGGATCACGCGGGGCGACCGGGCCTACCGCGCGGCCAAACCCAGCCGAGCAGAGGCGGCGCTGCTGGGGGTCGCGCCGGGCGACCCGGTGTTGGTCGTGGAGGGCACGACGTTCGTGGACCGGGAGATCCCCATTGACTACTGCTACGAGGTCTACCGTGAATAGGCCGGTGCGGATCGGCGTGATAGGTGAGCAGGACGCCTCTCCGGCGCTTGTTGCTGTGGCCGAGGAAGTCGGCCGGGAGGTCGCCCGCAGGGGCGGCGTGGTTGTCTGCGGCGGGATGGGAGGGGTGATGGCCGGCGCGGCGCGGGGTGCGGCCCGCGAGGGGGGCGTCGTCGTTGGCATCCTCCCAGGGTCCACCGCCGATGGAGGCAGCCCTCACGTGACCATACCCATCGTTACGGGCATGGGAGAGGGGCGCAATGTCCTGATCGCGCGCACGGCGGAGGCGGTGATTGCGATAGGAGGCGCCTACGGAACGCTTTCGGAGATCGCCTACGCGCTCAAGATGGGCGTCACGGTGGTGGGTTACGGGACCTGGGTGATGCAACGGGCCGGGATTGAGGCCGATCCCATCCGGCGCGTGGACAAACCCATTGAGGCAGTGGCACTTGCCTGGGAGGCGGCCGTCGAGCGCCGGCGCTCTGCGGAGGGTAACGTGCCTCACGAAGAACGTTCCCCAAAGGGGAGGAGGGAAGAACCATGAGAAGGCTGATTGCAGTCCTTGTGGTGCTGGTGGTCGTCGCGGCCGCTGGCCCCGCAGGGTACGGACAGTCTCGCGTGACGCTGCAGGTGGCCATTGCAGCGGACGTCAACGTCGTAGAGGTTCATCGGAACTTCCTGGGCGTGGCGTTCAGCAAGAACCACCCGACGGTAGGTTTCAACGTTGTGGGCACCGGCACCGGCGAGGCAGCCAGCCGGGCGATCTATACCAAGCTCAAGGCGCAGGCCGACGCCGGGCGCCGCAACTGGGACATTGACGTGGCGGTGGTCTCGATGCGATACGCTGCGCAGATGGTGAGGGAGAACCTGCTGCACAGGTTCACCTCCGACCTCCAGTTCGCACCCTACGTGGTGGGTCCCGACACGGTACGGGCGTTCGGGGTGGACATCAAGGGCTACGTGGTCCCCATGTTTCGCAATCAGATAGCCATAGCCTACAACCCGCAGTTCGTGAGCAAGCCACCCCGGACATTCGCCGAGCTAGAGGCCTGGGTGCGGGCCAACCCCCGGCGGTTCGGCTACAACGGAATACGGGGCGGTGTCTCTGGTATCGGTTTCACCATGGGGTGGGTGTTCTACAAGACCGGGCAGTACGATCTTCTCCTCCAGGGACCCTACGACAAAGCCCATGAGGGGATGATCCGCTCGTCCATCGAGCAGCTTCGGGAGTTCAACCGGAATGTCACGGTCACCTCGGGCAATGCCGGCACCTTGGACGCCTTGAACCGCGGCGAGATATGGATGGGCGCGGTGTGGGTGGACCAGCTCGTGGCCTGGAAGAACGAGGGGCGCATGAACCCGGATATCACCCCGGTGCTGATCGCGCCCGGGCTGCCCATCTACCCGCTCTACCTGACGGTGCCGCGCGAGGCGGCCAACCGCGACTGGGCCGCGAAGTACATAGACCTGGTGGCCAACCCACACATCCAGGCCAAGGTCATCGTGGAGCAGTTCGGTTGGTACCCGGGGATTGACCCCAACCGGGTGATGCCGCTGGTGTCGGACAAGGCCAAGGCGCTGCTGTTCCGAGGCGTGACCGCCGAGGACCTAGCCCGCTACTCGCGGCAGATGCCGCTGGCCGAGTACTATGACTTCATCCTGCTGGCCTACGAGGAGATCGTGCGTTAGGTGAACGCGGCACGGCCGGCGGAGCAGGTCCTGTGGTGGCTGGCGGCAATACCGGCCACCATGGTGATCATCGTCGGCTTTGGGTTTCCGCTGGTGCAGTCGCTTGTCGCGTCGTTCACGCGCGACGGCGTTCTGACGCTGGCGAACTACGAGCTGGTCTACAGGTTATACAGGCAAGACGTCGTCTACACGGTCTTGGTGGCCGCTGCGGGGTTGGTGCTGACCTTCGGGATCGGCATCCCCCTCAGCGGCTACCTGCGGCTGCACCACTCGCAGACCGCCGAATTTCTATTGAAGGTCCCGCTCTTCGTTCCGTTCGTGGTCGTCGGGCATGCGATGCGCATCTTCCTGGCCCCGCGTGGCACGCTGCTGATCTTCCTGCACGCGCTGGGGCTGGTATCCCAGGACACAACCCTGGCGATCAGCGAGGGATGGCTGGGGCTTTCAATAGCGCTGGCGTGGAAGCACCTGGCCCTGGTGGTCCTGCTGCTGATGGGCGCGTTCCGGGGGGTGGGCGAGGAGTACCTGGAGGCCGCGCGGGGCTTCGGCGCCGGGACGCTTCGGCAGATCTGGGCGGTTATGGTGCCCATGGCGGCACCGTCAATCGGGCTGGCAGTGGTGCTATCGCTTACGTCGATGCTGGCCTCGTTCTCTATCCCCCTTATGATGACGAAGGGGTCCGGGCCTCAGATGTTGATGATTGACCTCTACCACCGTTACGGGCTGCACGGCGACTTCGGCACGGCCAGCGCGATCGGCGTAGTGTCCTACCTCCTGGCCGCGGGAGCCGCCTACTACTACCTGAAGGGCGTCGTGCGGCAGTGAACGCGACCGTGCCGCCTGCGGCCCACCAGCGAGACCGGCCCAGGGGACTGCTGGCGCTGGTTCTGCGGGCGGCGCTTGTGGCCGTGCTCCTGGCAGCCGTCGTCGGGCCGCTGGCAGGGCTGGTGCTGTGGTCGGTCGCCGAGCGCTGGCACTGGCCGGCGCTGCTGCCCCAGCAGGTAGGGCTGAAGTACTGGGCCCGCATTACCCAAGGAGATCTGCTGGCCGCCCTTACCCGCGGCGTGGCTATCGCATCGGTGACCACCGTGGTGGCTTTGGTGGCCGCAATCCCGGTCTCCTACGGGGCCGCCAGGGCGCGCCTGCCGCTGGGTCCGGTGTTGCTCATGCTGTTCCTTCTGCCACAGGCCTTTCCGCAGTTGCCGGTCTTCGCCAGCGCCGCGGTGTTGTTCTACCGCTGGAACCTGGCGGGCACGTATGCAGGCGTCGTTCTGATCCACCTGGTGGGCGGGCTGGTCTACGCCGTCTGGACAATGACCGCCGTCTTCCGCGCGATCGGGGAGGACATTGAAGAGGCGGCAATAAACCTCGGCGCCTCGGTGACGCGGACGTTCTTCCGGATCTCGCTGCCGCTGGCGCTGCCGGGGGTGGTGGCCAGCTCGATCCTGGTCTTCATATACTCACTGGATGAGTTCACCGGTACCCTGCTGGTGGGCGCACCGTACGTTACGACGCTGCCCGTTTACATGTACACGGCGAGCCTGGGATATGAACTCCAGATTGCTTCGGTTACCGCGCTTGTCCTGATGGTACCTGGGGTGCTCCTCCTGGTGCTCATGGAGCGCTTCCTGCGGGCCGAGTACCTGGCGTTCTTCGGGCGTCTGTGAGCACGTTCGGAGGGTGACTTAGAAAGATGGATGTTCGCGTCGAAGACCTAACCAAGCGGTACGGACAGGTTACCGCGCTGGATGGCGTGAGCCAGGCTTTCCCATCGGGCGCTCTGACCGCGGTGGTCGGCCCCTCGGGGTGCGGCAAGACCACGCTTCTGCGCTGCCTGGCCGGATTCGTGGCTCCGGACCGCGGCCGGATCCGGATGGGTGATCGGGACGTCACGTACACGCAGCCTCAATCGCGCGACGCGGCCATGGTCTTTCAGAGCTACGCACTCTGGCCACACATGACGGTCTTTGAGAACCTGGCCTTCGCCCTGCGATTGCGCAAGGTCTCCCGCCGCGACGTCGAGCAGAGAGTGCGCGAGGCGCTGGATCTTGTGGAGCTCGATCGCGTCCCCGGGATAGAGGGGCGAAAGCCCCGCCAGCTTTCAGGCGGGCAGCAGCAGCGCGTGGCGCTGGCCCGGGCCATCGCCGTCCGTCCTCAGGTGTTGCTGCTGGACGAGCCGCTCAGCAACCTGGACGCGAAGATCCGCCACCGCGTGCGCGTCGAGATTCGGGCGCTGCAGCGCCGCACCGGCATCACCGCAATCTACGTCACCCACGACCAAGAAGAGGCGATGAGCATCGCGGATATGGTCGTGGTCATGGAGGGTGGGCGCGTCGCTCAGGCCGGTCGTCCCGAAGAGGTCTATGCGCACCCCAAGAGCCCGTTCGTGGCGGAATTTCTGGGCTCCACGAACGTGCTTGCGGCGGTGATGGATCCTGACGGCCGGATCCTGCCCTCCGCGGCCGGCTCTCTCATCTTCCGCGCGGAGGACATTCAACTGGCGTCGCCGCAGGAACCAGCGCCTGCCGGTTCGGCCTGGGTGGACGGTGAGGTCGTGGATGTGCTCTTCCTCGGGGCGGGCTACCGCGCTTACATAAGGGTGGGTGAAGAGGTAGTGATGGCCGACCACCGCACCCCGATGCCACGCGGAGCCGTGCGCGCGGTGATTCCTCTCGATAAGGTCTTCGCGTTCGGTCGGAACTGAGTGGGCGGGACTCCACCAGTTGTGATACCATGTGGATAGTGCTCCAGAGTCAGAGGGTTTGAGAAGTGGTTTCATGAGGCACGCCTCCGGAGAGCGGGCCTACTCGCTCATAGAGTTAGTGGCTGTGCTGTCCCTTGTGGGGATCCTGCTTTCGGCCGCCGTCCACGGGATTCGCCTGGCCGCCGCCCGCGAGGAAGTTGACGGGTGGGTCCGTGGCGTGGCGGCCGACCTCAGCTCCGGGCAGCAGGATGCGATCACCCGGCGAGTTAGCGTGCGTGCGACGTTCCTGAATCAGACATACACGATCGCCGTGGTCGGCGGCGCAACCCTCCGACAGGAAGTCCTGCCCGGGCACATCACATTTGGGTCTCCACAGCAGCAGGTGGTCTTCGACCGCAGGGGCGTGCCCTCGACACCGCTGACGCTGACGGTAAGCAGCACCTCTACCGGGCGGTCGTACACCATTCGGGTGGAAGACGGCACAGGCCGGGTGAGCTACAGTGAACCGTAGGAGGCCCGGGCGCGGCTTCACCCTGATAGAAGTGGTCGTGGCCGTGGCCGTCCTGGGAATGATGGCCACCACCGTGCTGGGGGGTGTGCTCTTCAGCCTGACCCAGTCGCGCAGGGCCTTCATCCGGGCGCAGGCCGCGGCCTGGGTGCAGTCGGAGCTGGACTTCCTGCGTGTCCAGGGCTACGGGGTACCGATCACGACCGCACCGCGCAGGTTCCCCGACACCGCTTTGGCCAACAACGGATACCTTGACTACGCGGATCTACTGGAGCCCCGCGTGCCGGCCGGGTTCCACCAAGCAGAGGTGGAGGTTACCCCGATCTCCGGTCTGCCGCTCAAGCGACTCGTGGTACGGCTGTACCAGACACCGGCCTCGCCGCCATACACTATCCTGGTGACCTATGTGGCGAACTTCACCTACCAGTAGGGCTGCGGCCAGGGCCCCGGCGCAGGCGGGCCAGGCCGGGACAACCCTGGTTGAGATGCTGGTTGCCGTCCTGGTGATGGTGATGATTATTGGGACGATGTCGGTGCTTGTGGGCGCAGCGATGCGCGGCAAGATGATCGTCGCGGTGCGTTCCGCCGACACCGAATCGGCGCGGCAGACCCTTGAGTGGATGTCCGAACGGCTGCGCAACGCCGGCCTGAACGTCTATCCCGACGCCCAGGCGCAGGTGCGCTGCAAGGACATGGTGGTGGCAGAGGACTCAGGTCTTCGCCCGCAGTCGGGGAGCGTTTACGTGAGCGGCGAGATCCTCAACTCGGACACCGTGGCCGGGAACGAGGTCATCACCCTGGGCTACCGTCTGGAGAACGGGGCGGTTGTCGAGGAGAGGGCTCCGTGCTCTGTGGCCTGGAACTCGTCCACCGTCTCTTCGTCGGTGGTCTCCAACCCGCGCATCCCGGTGACCGCGCTGGTGTTCAGATACTTCGCGCGCACCGGCGATCTGATTTCCGTCCCCATGGGCGGGCAGATCACCGACCCGGAGCAGGTCCGCGGCATCAGGCTCATCGAGATCACGCTGACGGTCCAGGGGGAAGAAGGCACGTCAGGTCCGCAGGCACAGACCTTCACACGCTTGGTCATGTTGCGGAACCCCCGGCCCGACGTGAACAACTGGCTCAGCCCAACGGAGACGTATCCGCCATGAGAACCGCAAGAACCATGGAACGGGGCGCGGCCCTGCTCTCCACGATCCTCGTCCTCATCATAATCATGATTGTTACCGCCACCGTGATGATCGTCGTCAGGTCCGACCTGGCGGCCGGGATCCGCCAGCAGCAGGCCGTGCAGGTCTTCAACGTGGCCGAGGCCGGCCTTCACTACGCCATCGCCCGCATGCAGGCTCTTGGCTCGGCGGCCGCCGCCTACACCGGCGAGGCCACTGCGGTGCCCATCAGCGCCGATGGAACCACGGGCGCTGCAGTGGGCTACGCCGCGATTGCCGTAAGGTGTCTGGACGGCACGGTCCCTACCGGGGCCGGTTGCTCCGGTCCGAACGCCGCCTACCGGCGGATCCGGTCCGAGGGCCGCCTCATAGTGCCTGGCCCCATGCGCGTGGTAACCGCAGTAGTTGAGGGCACGACCTCCTCCACGAGCAGCTACGCCGTTTGTGCCTACGACGGGGTCAACCTCGATCAGGGTGTGAGGATTTACGGAGACGTGGGCAGCGACGGCAACATCACCCTGGCCCGCGGGGGGACCCCGGCTAAGGTCTGCGATTCCAATGCCGGGGGCGCCTGCCCGGCACCGGTGCCTGCTCCGGCGCAGGGTTACTCCGGGAGCGTAACCGCGGTGGGCACGATTACCTGCGGCGGCGGCACCTGCACGTCCGCGCAGATAGAAGGGACCCTCGCGCCCAACCAGCCGGCAGGGTCGGTCTGCCCGCCGGTGACGCTTGCCCCCCCTTCGTCGGCGGGTGCCGGTCCCCTCCCCGTGGCCGCCGGCACCACCGTTACCCTCGATCCAGTGGTGAACTACGGTGACGTGACCCTGTCATCGTCCGGCACCAATGTCTGTCCCGCCGACGTCGACCAGCGCGCCACGCTGATCATAGACTCAGGCACCGATCCCAACGCCACCGTCACCGTGCGGATGCGCCGCCTCTGGGTCGGCAAGTGCGCCCGCCTGGTGATCACTGGATCCGGCAGGGTCGTGCTCTGGCTGCTGGAGCCTGAAGCCAATCCCGCCGGCGCGGCCAGGCAGGCGCTCAAGGCGGAGCAGTTGTCCGTTTTCGGATCAACCACAACAGGGGCGACGCCTTCCGCGATCACCGGGGATCGGTTCACGATCAACGTCCTGTCCAACAAGCCGAATGGAGACGCGGGCGACTGCCTGGGCGGGGAGGCCACGTGCGGGGCCGTGCACTTCAACCAGTCGGGTCTGATCTCCGGGACCTTCATCGTCCCAGGTGGCGGCTTTCAATTGGACCGGGCGCAACTCACCAACGGCGCCATCCTCTCGTATCAGATGCAGTTCGACCAGAATACCACCTTCTACTGGGATCCGGCATCGAGGATCGGCGGCGGCGGACTTGCCAACTTCGACCGGCTGAAGGCCTGGAAAGATCAATAGGGGTTGGTGCGGAAGGGGAGATTTGAACTCCCACGAGCTTTTGGCCCACAGGCTCCTGAGGCCTGCGCGTCTGCCAATTCCGCCACTTCCGCGCGTACCGAGTGCAAAATCAAGGATAGCCACGCAACCGCGGTGCTGTCAAGGACGGGCGGCGCTGGTGCTGTTGTTGGGGTTGAGGGGCTGACGATGAGCGCATCCGGCACGCTCTACCTGGTGGCGACGCCGATCGGCAACCTTGAGGATATTACGGGCCGCGCGGTGCGCATGCTGCGCGAGGTCAGCGTGGTCGCGTGCGAGGACACGCGTCACACGCGAGGGCTGCTGGCCCACCTGGGGATCCGGACGCCGACGCTGAGCCTCCACGAGCACAACGAGCGGGCCCGCATCCCGCAGATTCTGGGTCTGCTGCGGGAGGGGAGGAGCGTGGCCGTCGTCTCCGATGCCGGCACGCCCGCGATCTCCGACCCGGGTTCCCATCTGGTGGCCGCCGCCGTGGCGGACGGGTTCAAGATCGTGCCAATCCCCGGAGCAAGCGCCGTGACCGCGGTGGTGTCCCTGGCCGACTTCCCAGCCGATCGGTTCGCCTTCATCGGTTTTCTCCCGGCTAGGACCGGCCAGCGGCGGCGCGTACTTGCCTCGCTGGCCCGGCTGCCCATGGCCTTGGTGCTGTTCGAGGGCCCACACCGCGTGCGCGACACGCTGGCCGACATCGAGTCGGTCCTGGGCCCGCGCCGGGTGGTGCTGGCGCGCGAGATCACCAAGGTGCACGAGGAAGTCCTGCGCGGCACTGCTGCCGAGGTGCGCGCGGCATTGAGCACGCCGCCCAGGGGTGAGATTACGCTGTTGGTCGAGGGCGCGGTTGCGGGGGCGGTTGCGGGCGCGGGCGAGGCCGGATCTTCGCCGTCCGCCCGGGTGGGCGAGGAGCGCGCATCCCCCGAGGAGTTCGCCGCGCGCCTGGTGGCGCAGGGACTCTCTCGACGCGATGCGGCCAGGGCGCTTGCCGAGGCGTACGGCCTGCCGTCGCGCGACGCCTATAGGATCGCCAGCGGGGTGGTGTGAGATGCCCATGTGGCCTGCGCCCGGAGACGTGGTGGTGGTGCACGGTGCCGCGACCGAGTTCGAGGCCATCGCGATCCGCGATCTGCTTGAGGCCGCCGGCGTGCACACGATGATCCGATCGCGCGTTGTGCCCGGCTACGGGGTGCCGACGATGGCCGGGGACCAGGCCGGCATAGTGGCAGAGATCCTGGTGCCCCCTGAGCACGAGGGCGAAGCCCGCGCGCTGATTGCCGATTATCTGGCCGCGCTCGAGCAGGACGCTCCGCCGTGACCCGCCGCGCCGAATGGTGGCATGACGTATTCAACCGGCGGGAGTTCTTCGATCTGTACCAGAAGGCCGACCTGGACCGCGCCGCAACACAGGTGGATCAGGCGCTTCGCCTGCTGGATCTCCGGCCGCCCGCGCGCGTGCTGGACGTCTGCAGCGGCTACGGCCGCCACAGCGTGGAGATGGCCCGCAGGGGCTTCGCGGTCGCCGGCGTGGACATCTCCGAAGTCCAGGTAGCGCAGGCGTACCGCCACGCCGCCTCGGCCGGCGTCAGCCCCGCGTTCGTGGTGGGCGATGCGCGCGCGCTGCCGCTTGGGGGCGGCTTCGATGCCGCGATCAACATGTTCCTATCTTTCGGCTACTTCACGACCGATGCCGAGAGCCAGGTGATGCTGGATGGGGTGGCACGGGTACTGCGCCGCGGCGGCCGCCTGCTGATTGACTTCTGGAACCGCGAGCACGAGATCCGCAACTTCCAGCCGGTCGTGCTGGATCGGCGCCACGACGAGATCCTGGAGATCGAGGACTGGGCCTTTGACCCGCTGGCAGGCCGGTTGAGCTGGGTCAACACCGTGATCTATCCAGACGGCCGCAGGGAGGCGTGGACGCAGTCCATCCGGGCTTTCACAGTTGCGGAGGTAAGGGCGATGCTCGGCGCGGCCGGATTTACGCTGGTAGCCCTCTACGGCGGCCTGGCGGGTGAACCGTACACCATGGACTCCGAGGCGGCGATCTTCGTGGCGGAGAGGATCTAGCGGCGAGTAAGGCAGGCGGCCGGGTGTTCTACCGCCATGCCGTCATGAACGCCGCAACGAAGAGCGTCGAGAGGCCGAGGACCACGACGCCTATTACTATGCCGGTGACCGCCTCATCGAGACCTTCTGCCCCGCGGGTCTTCATGATCCTGTACAGTCCCAGGATCCCCAGCGTGATGGCGGCGAGGGCCAGGATGCAGTTGATGCCTGGCAGCCAGCAGACGCGCAGGGCGATCAGGCCCAGTGCGAAGCTCAGCCCGGCAGCGCGGGGCAGGATCCCTTTCCTTTCTGCCGTCTGCGGCGGACCCGTGGTTTGATGCTGCATGGCACCCACCTCCGATTCCAGCCTAGGGGTAGGAGGCGCAGGCCGCATCAGGCACATATCTAGGCGCAGGCGGCCGTACTCCTAGAAGGCAGGGAGGTGGTATCCAATACAACACCGGAAACCGACCTACAGAGCCCTAGGAACCACCGGCATTTGACACTCTCAAACGGCCAGGCCTAGAATCAAACCTACGCCTGGCGAAGCCGGGGTCCAGCGCGGTTTCCCGGAAGGGTATGGCTGATGGAGAAGTTCTACATCACGACGCCGATATACTACGTGAACGACGTGCCGCACATCGGGCACGCCTACACGACAATCGCGGCCGATGCCGCTGCCAGGTTCCACCGGCTGGTCGGCCGTGACGTGTACTTCGCCACCGGCACCGACGAACACGGCCTCAACATCGAACGCGTGGCGCGCGCCCACGGGGTGGAGCCCCAGGTATGGGCCGACAGGATCTCCGCCGCGTTCCGCGATCTCTGGGCGGGCCTCCACATCGCTCACGACGGCTACATCCGCACGACCGAACCCAGGCACGAGCGGGTGGTGCAGGCGATCTTCACGCGGCTGTACGAGCAAGGGGACATCTACAAGGGCACCTACGAGGGATGGTACTGTTCCTCGTGCGAGTCGTTCTATCCCGAGGCCGAGTTGGGAGTGGACCGCACCTGTCCGGTGCACACCGGCAGGCCGGTCGAGTGGAACGCCGAAGCCTGCTACCTCTTTCGCCTGTCCAGGTACCAGGACTGGATACAGAGCCACATCGAGCGCCACCCAGGATTCATAGAGCCCGAGGCGCAGCGCAACGAGGTGCTGAGCTTCGTGAGGTCCGGTCTCAGGGACATCGCGGTCAGCCGTTCCACCTTCAAGTGGGGCGTGCCGCTTCCCTTCGACCCTGATCAGGTGGCCTATGTCTGGATTGACGCCCTGATCAACTACATCACGGTCATCGGATACGGTGACGACCTGGAGCAGTTCCGAAGGTTCTGGCCGGCGGAGGTGCACCTTGTGGGCCGGGACATTCTGAGGTTTCACGCCGTAATCTGGCCGATCGTGCTGCACGCCGCCGGGCTTGAGCCTCCCCGACAGATCTTCGCGCACGGATTCCTGACGTTTGGGGGGCAGAAGTTCAGCAAGTCGCTTGGGATCATCCTGGACCCGGTGGCCGTCAGCCGCGAGCTGGCCGAGACATCAGGGGCCGAGCCGGCGGTGGCGGTGGACGCGCTGCGCTACTTCCTCCTCCGCGAGGTCCCCTTTGGCGCGGACGGTGACTTCAACCGGCCGGCCCTGATCGGCCGGTTCAACGCCGACCTGGCCAACGACTACGGCAATCTGCTCAACCGCACTCTCCCTCTTGTTGCGCGCCAGTTTGGCGGGGTGCTCCCCGCGCCTGGTCCGGCCGAAGGAACCGATGCAGCCCTGGCAGAGACCGCGCGCGCGGTCGTGGCCTCATTTGGCGAGCACGTGGGCCGCCTCAACTTCAGCCAGGCGCTGGCCGAGGTATGGAGGCTGCTGGGCGCGGCCAACAAGTACATAGATGAAGAGGCGCCGTGGTCGGCCATCAAGCAGGGCCGTACCGACCGGGCAGGGACGATTCTGTACAACACGCTGGAGGCACTGCGGATCGCCACCATCGTGCTTTCCCCGATTATGCCGGTCGCCACCCAGCGGGTTTGGGAGCAGCTCGGCATCGAGCAGCCGCTGGAGGTCCAGCGGATCGAAGATGCCAGGCGGTGGGGCGGGCTGTGCCCCGGCCTGCGCGTGCGAACAGGAAACCCCATTTTCCCGCGCATAGACACGCGGCCAAAGCCCGTCGCTGCAATTGCGGCCAGGGAGGGAGAAGATGCCGTGAGCGAGATCACGATCGAGGAGTTCAAGCGCCTGGACGTGCGTATCGGCGAGGTTACCGCCGCAGAGAGGGTGCAGGGCACGGACAAGCTGGTCAGGTTGACGGTGAGCATAGGCGACGAGACGCGTACGATCGTGGCCGGGATCGCCACTCACTACCAGCCGGCCGACCTGATCGGCCGGCGCATCGTGGTTCTGGCCAACCTGCAGCCGCGCAAGGTGCGTGGTGTCGAGTCGCGCGGGATGCTGCTGGCGGCGACGTGGGGGGACGACGAGGTGGCGATCCTTACCGTGGACGGCGCGCCGCCTGTGGGGTCGAGGATTTCCTGATCGGTCCGGCAGGTTGCGGCTCCCGCAGGCGCCCGGTAGACTGAAGAGGTGATCCTCAACCTCTTCGACTCGCACCTTCACCTCGACGACGGGGCATTCGACCCCGACCGGGAGGCCGTGCTGGACCGTGCCCGGGCGGCGGGCGTGGGCGGGTTCGTCACCATCGGCACCTCGCTGGCTTCCAGCCGCCGCGCCGTGACCCTCGCAGAACAGCACAAGGACGTGTTCGCATCCGTGGCGATTCACCCCCACGACGCAGGCGATGCCACGCCCGAGGCGATGCGCGAACTGGCGGCACTGGCCCACCATCCCAGGGTCGTGGCCGTCGGCGAGACCGGGCTGGACTACTTCCGGCGCTTCGCGCCGCGGGAGGCCCAGGCGAGCGCGTTCCACGCACACCTAGGCCTGGCTCGTGAGCTGAACCTCCCGGTGATCATTCACAGCCGTGACGCCCATCAGGACGTGCTGCGCATCCTGGACGAAGGCGCGCCCTCGGGCGTTGTCATGCACTGCTTCTCCGGATCGCTTGAGATCGCCCGGTCCTGCTTGGACCGAGACTACTACCTGGGGCTGGGCGGTCCGCTGACCTACCGCAACGCGCGCCGGACCCAGGAGGTGGTGCGCTTCGTGCCCCCGGATCGCCTCCTCCTCGAGACCGATGCCCCGTACCTTCCGCCCGAGCCGCACCGCGGCCGGCGCAACGAGCCGGCCCATCTGCCTCTGGTGGCCTGGGCGGCCGCACACGCCCGCGGCGTATCCGCCGGCACGGTTGCCGAGATCACGACGTCCAACGCCAGGGCGGTCTTCAACCTCGCCCGGTTCGTGGCGCTCTCGTGACCAGGCCCACGTGCGCCGCGTCCGTCCTGCGCCTTACCGCAGGGATACTGGCAGTTCTGTTGCTGGCGGCCGTTGCCTCGCCTGCTCTGGCCGCGCCCGCCGAAGACCGGGAGATTCGGATCGGCCGACAGGCCGCTACCGAGATCGAAGCCAGATTCAAGGTCGTCAAGGATGCCGCGGTTATAGCCCGGGTGAACCACATTGGCGCCGCGGTCTCGGCGCTCTCCGACCGTCCGCGCCTTCCGTACAGCTTCAAGGTGGTGGAGTTCGACCAGGTCAACGCTGTAGCGCTGCCGGGCGGGTTCATCTACGTGACAACCGGTCTGCTCAAGTTCGTCCGCAGCGACCACGAGCTGGCCGCGGTCATTGCCCACGAGGTGGCACACGCAGCGCTCGCCCACGGCATGGAGATGATGCGCCGCGCGAACCAGGCCGCGTTCGTCACCCTGCTGGTTGCGATCTTCGCCCGCGACGCCAACCTAGCGCAGGGCGCGCAGATATTCTCCACCGGCCTGCTGGCGGGATACGCGCGCGATCTCGAGCGCGACGCCGATCTCGCCTCGATTGCCTACCTGTCCAAGACCCACTACAGTCCCGTCGCAGTGCTGACCGTGCTGGAGCGGTTGGTGCGATTGGAGCAGCTCTCTCCACGGCCCGACCCGGGCGCCTTCGCCCAACACCCCAAGACCGCTGAGCGCGCGCAGTATGTGGAGTCCGAGCTGCGCGCCCGCCGGATTCCGCTCGTAAGGCGGGTTACGGCCAACTACCTGGTGCTCGCGGTGCGAGAACACGTTGAAGAAGGCCTGGTGCTCGCCGATCTCCTGGTCAACGGCCGTCCGATCGTACGGCTGCCGGATCCGGCCAGGATCAAGGAGGCGGCCGACCTGCTCGACCGGCTCTTCGACGCGGACCTCGAGCCGTTCGAGGTATCTTCGGCCGCGTATCCGGAGGGCTGGGGTGTGTTCGCCCGTGGTTGGGCGGTCTTCCGCTTCACCCCAGCGGACGTTCCGCCCGAGGGCGGATCGGTGCGCGATCTGGCTGTGACCATCGCCTTCCGCCTGCGCGCCGCCATAGACGAGGACATCCGCCGCCGCCGGCTGCAGGGGTAGTGCAACCAACAGGCCGGTCCGCGGGCGTTGACACCGGGGAACGCCTCGGGTAACCTGCATACTGACCAGTCAGTATGCAGGAAGGAGAGGCCGGTGCCCCGCCGTACAATGACCGACCAGCCAGGCGTCCGTACCCGTATCCTGGACTCGGCGCTGCGCGAGTTCTCGCAGAAGGGATACCACCGGGCCATACTGGACGAGATCGCTGCCGGTGCCGCGGTCAGCAAGGGCGCCGTCTACTGGCATTTTGAGAACAAGGGAGAGCTGTTCCTGGCGGTTATCCGGCAGGAGGTCTCGCGTCTGATCGAGCACCTGAAGGTCGTTGCCCACGGGGGCGACGGTTCCGTGGTCGCACGCCTGCGGGCCGTGATCGCCGCGGCCGTCACCTATTACGCGGACCACCCGCAGTTCTGCAACCTACTGCAGCTTTCCACGCTGCCCGGGGGGTTAGAGCTGGCCCGGGAAGTGGAAGGCATGGCGCGCGATATGTACCGTCAGGGCAGACAGATGGTCGACGCCCTCGTTCGAGAAGGCGTGCACCGTGGCGAACTGGATGCTGGGCGCTCCGGCGTGGCTGCTCCGGTGCTGGTGGCGCTCCTGGACGGCATGATGTCACAATGGATCGTTGACCGCAGGGCTGTTCCACTGCGGCGCCTGGCGCCGGACGTCGCCGACGCCTTCCTGGATGGAATAGTCAAGCGGGCGGATTGAGTTGTTTAGAAGAAGGCCCCTCGGGGTATATCGCAAGGTACGGAAGGAGCCTGTGCTGATGCGTCGCTGGTGGTGGGTGGTATTGCTTGCGCTGATCGTTGTGGCCGTAGGAACGGTGCTGCGCGGCCGGGGGAGCCCGTCCGCATCCGACCAGACCGCGCCGGTTCTGATCCCGGTGGAGGTCGCCGCGGTGGAGCGGGGAACGGTATCGCACACGGTCGAGGTCAGCGGTACCGTGACCTCATCCCGCGTGGCCGAGATCTACCCCAAGGTGAGCGGCCGCGTCGCGCGCATGCTGGTCCAGGACGGCGCCCGCGTGGCCGCCGGCCAGGCACTGATCGAGCTCGACCCGGCGGACCAGCGGATCGATCTGACGCAGGCCGAGGCCGCGGTTGCCTCAGCCGAGGCCCGCCTGGCCCTGCTTGAGAGCGGGCTCCGGCCGCAGGAGCGGCAGGTGATCCAAAACGCCGTCACACAGGCGCAGAACCAGGTGAAGGCCGCGGAGACCCAGGCCGCGCTGGCGCAGGCCGCGCTACGGGTCGCCGAGGACAACCTGCGCCGTCACGAGCAACTGCTGCGGGACGGCGCAATCGCCCAGGCACAGGTGGACCAGGCGCGGCTCCAACAGGACCAGGCGCGCGCACAGGTGCAGGCGGCGCAGACGCAGATCGAGATCGCCCGGGTGGCGCTCGACTCCACCCGGCAGCAGTTGACGGTGGCCGAGAGCGGCGCCAGGAGCGAAGAACTGCGGGCCGCGCGCGCGCAGGTGGAGCAGGTCCGCGCGGTCGCGGCGATGGCCCGGCAGCGGCTGGGGCACATGATCCTGCGGGCGCCCTTCTCCGGTCGGGTGTCCGGCCTGACCGCTTCGGTTGGGGACCACCTCATCTCGGGCGACTTCGCCGGCCGCGGCGGCTACGCCGTGCTGGTATACGACGACCAGGCGGTGGAAGTGGAGGTCAAGATCGGCGAGCGCGAGATTGGATTGGTCAGGGTGGGCATGCGCGGGATGCTGCGGCTGGAAGGCGCGCCCGACCAGCCGGTTGAGGCCGCGGTCCGGCTCATCACGCCGGTGGCCGATCCGATCAGCAGGGCGGCCGGTGTGCGGCTGCGGCTGAAGCCGGGCGCAGCGGCCGCCGTGCCCGGAACCTTCGCGCGCGGCGAGATCGTCATTGAGCAGCGCGCCGGAGTGCTTGTGGTGCCCAAGGCCGCCGTCTCCGGCGGCGACCAACCCGTTGTGCGGATCGTGGTGGACGGCGCCGTTCAGGTTCGGTCCGTTGTGCTGGGCCTGTCGCAGGGAAGCCGCGTAGAGGTGCGTACCGGCGTGGCGCTTGGCGAACAGGTGGTCGTGCTGGGGCCGGAGGTGCTGGCCCCGGGCACCAAGGTCCGGGTGGTGACCCGCTAGTGTCGCTCTCAGGGATTGCCGTCCGCCGTCCGGTCTTCGTGCTCATGATCATCAGCGCGCTCATGGTGCTGGGTCTGGTCTCCTACACGCGCCTGCCCGTCGAGTTGACCCCCGACATTCAGTTCCCGTTCGTGACCGTGACCGTGGTCTATCCGGGCGCCGGCCCGGAAGAGGTGGAACTCCTCGTCGCCAAGCCGCTGGAAGATCAGCTTTCCAGCCTGCCCAACGTGCGCGAGGTCCGCAGCATGGCGGGCGAAGGCATCGCGTTCGTTACGGTGCAGTTCGAGCTGGGCACGAGCGTGGATGCCGCGACCGCCGACGTGCGGCAGCGCGTGGACATCGCCCGTGCGCGCTTCCCCAGGGACGCCGAACAGCCCGTGGTGCAGAAGCTCGACATCGCCGGCGAGCCGGTGCTCAACATAGGGCTGAGCGGCGCCCGGTCCCCGCGCGAGTTGCGCCGGATCGCCGACGACGTGGTCAAACCGCGAATCGAGCGGGTTCCCGGCGTGGCCGCCGTTAGCGTCACCGGTGGCCGTGTACGCGAGATCCGTGTCGAGGTAGACCAGGAGCGGCTTCGGGCGTTCGGGCTGGCCATTTCGCAGATCGAGGATACCCTGCGCGCCGAGAACCTAAACGTGCCCGGCGGCAAGGTGGCCGAGGGATCCAGGGAGTTCCTGGTTCGGCTCACAGGGCAGTTCACCGGCCTCGAGGAAATCGCCGACCTGCACGTGCTCCGCCGCGACGGCACCACGGTGCGTCTGGGGGATGTGGCCGCGGTCCGCGACGTTGAGAAGGATGCCACCCAGCACACACGCCTGAACGGCCGCGACAGCGTTGGGGTCACCGTCCAGAAGCAGGCCGGCGGGAACACCGTCAAGGTCGCCGACGGCGTGCGCAAGGCAGTCGCGGAGCTGCGCCGCGCGCTGCCCGCCGACGTGACCTTCAGCATCGCCCAGGACCAGTCGGTCTTCATCCGTTCCTCGGTCGCCGACGTGCAGAGCAACCTGCTGCTCGGTGCGATCCTGGTCGCCATCGTGGTCTTCCTGTTCCTGCACAACGTGCGCAGCACGCTGATCATCGCGCTGGCGATGCCGACCGCGATCATCGCCACCTACCTACCAATGTTCTTCGCGGGATTCACGATCAACATGATGTCGCTGCTCGGCCTCGCTGTATCGGTGGGCGTGCTGGTGGACAACGCTATCGTGGTCACCGAGAACATAAACCGGCACCTGGACCTCGACCCGACGCCCCAGGACGCCGCGCGGGAAGGCTCGCGCGAGATCGAGCTGGCGGTGATGGCCAGCTCGTTGACCAACGTCGCGGTGTTCGTGCCGATTGCCTTCACGAGCGGCATTGTCGGGCAGTTCTTCCGGCAGTTCGGCCTCACGGTCGTCTTTGCCAACCTGATCTCGGTCTTCATCGCGTTCACGCTGACGCCTATGCTGTCCGGGCGCTGGCTGAGGCGAAAGAACAACGGCGGCACCCGGCAGGGGCGCTTCTTCGCTCGATGGGATGCCGCCTATGACGCGTTGGTGCGGCGCTACCAGGGATGGCTGGCGTGGTGCCTGCGGCACCGTGCCGTCACGCTGGGACTGGCGACCCTGGCCTTCGCGGCGAGCATGGCGCTGGTAGCTTCACCGCTCATCGGCAAGGAGTTCTTCCCGACCTCTGATACCGGAGAGTTTCGCGTCCAGATTGAGATGCCCCAGGGCAGCTCGTTGGCGCTGGCGGACGCCGCCGCCCGGAAGGCCGAGGCGATCCTGCGGCAGACGCCTGAGGTGAAGACCGTCTTCACCTTGGTGGGCGCCACCTCGCTGGGTCTTGGGTTTACCACGCCGGGTTCGCAGAAGGCAGACATCTCTGTGAGCTTGGTTGATCGGGCCGAGCGCCGGCGGTCGGTCGAGCAGATTATGGCCGCGCTGCGCCGGGAGATGGGCAACATCCCGGCGGCGGACGTGAAGATCTCCTCCGCCAGCATGACCGGCGGTGGCCAGACGCCGGTACAGATCGAGATCTCGGGGTCCGATCAACGCCGGCTCGCAGATCTGGCGGCGAGGGTCGAGGAGATCGTACGCACCACCCCCGGCGTAGTGAATGTGGACAACTCCCTGGCCGCGGGCAAGTCCGAGATCCAGATCACCCTCGACCGCGCACGCGCCTCGCGGTTGGGGCTGAACGCCGCCATCGTCGGCACCGCTCTCCGCAGCGCGATCGAGGGGAACGCCGTGACGAGGTACCGCGTCGGAGGGGACGAGTTCGACATCACGGTGCGGTCCAGGATCGAGGATCGGAACGCGGTGGAACGCATCGGTGAGATCAACGTGGGGACCGCCCCGGACGGGGCCGCGATACGCCTGCGCGATGTAGCCTCGCTGCACGAGGCACGCGGAGCGGCCTCCGTGCAGAGGAAGAACCGGGCCCGGCTAGCGGTCGTATCGGCCGACCTGAAGGGACGACCACTGGGTGCGGTCATCGCCGACATCGAGAAGCAGACCGGTGCGCTGGCGCTCCCGCCCGGCTACGATATCTTCTTCGGCGGAGAGGCGCAGATACAGGCGGAATCGTTCCGTGACCTGCTCACATCGCTGGCGCTGGCGATCGTGTTCGTGTACATGGTGATGGCCGCCCAGTTCGAGTCGCTGCTGCACCCTTTGACGGTCATGTTCACCCTCCCGCTGGCGGCGGTGGGCGTCTTCCCGCTGCTGTTGGCCACGCGCATCAACGTGAGCATCATGTCGCTGCTGGGGATCATCATGCTCACGGGCATCGTGGTGAACAACGCGATCGTGTTCGTGGACTACGTCAACCAGCTCCGGATCCGCGGCCGTTCGCGATGGGATGCCCTAATCGAGGGCGGGGGGGTCCGGATGCGGCCGATCCTGATGACCTCGCTCACGACGATCCTGGGGACCCTGCCGGTGGCTCTGGGTCTGGGTACCAGCGGCGCCGAGTGGCGCCGGCCGCTGGGCATGGCTGTGCTGGGCGGAATGCTGACCGCAACGTTCCTGACGCTGCTGGTCATCCCGGTGGTCTACTCGCTGCTGGACGACTTGGTGGCAAAGCTGTTCCCGCGCGCAGCCGCGGCTGTGCCTTCTGGTGAGCCCGCAGTTGGACCCGCGCCGCTGTCCGGGGGAGGGGACGGCGAGCAGTAGGCCCCGAAGGGTGTAATGGGGTGTTATAATAAGAGTTGGCGCGCGCCCGTAGCTCAGTGGATAGAGCGGCGGCCTCCGGAGCCGTAGGTCGGGGGTTCAAGTCCCTCCGGGCGCGCCAGGATCATTCTAACTGCGTTCTAGCCATCGCCCCCACAGCAAGGCCTGCCAAAGAATTCGTGGATGATCTTCTGCGCTCATTGCGCCACCGGGGCCATGAAGGGAACAAGGGTTGACCTATGGAATAGGTCGCTTGACCGGTAAAAGCGGTCGGCCGGTCGTATACTGACCAGAATTCTGGTCACTTGATCTAGGGGGCAGTCGGTGGTGGAGCGGAAGGCTGCACTACGGCAGGGAGGGGCGGGAGGATCGCTGCAGACGCTGCTCGGCTCCAGGACGCGCGCAGCGCTGCTCACGGTGTTCTGCACTCATCCGGCTGAGCAGTTCTACAGCCGGAAGCTCGCGCGAGACACAGGTTTCGCGCTGGCCTCCGTGCAGCTAGAACTAGCGCGTATGGAACACCTGGGCCTGCTGACAACCGAGCGGCGCGGGAAGGTGAAACTCTACCGCGTCAACGAGCAGCATCCGTTCTTCCCCGAGCTGAAGCGCCTAGTGTACAAGAGCACGGCGCTGGGTGACACACTTCGGGAAGCGATGGCCGGAGTGGGAGGGGTGGAGGCGGCATTCATCTACGGATCAGTGGTCAAAGGCGGCGAGCGGCCGACGTCCGACATCGACCTCTTCGTGCTGGGCAAACCGGACCAGGCAAGGTTGGCCGTCGCCCTCCGCGAGGCCGAAGGGAACCTGGGGCGCGAAATCAACCTGATGATCATGGGGCTGGATGAGTGGCGGCGCCGGCGCGAGGCCCGCGAAAGCTTCATCGAAGAGCTGCTGCGGACAGACAAGATCTTCCTGGTGGGCGATGAGCAGTCCCTTCACAGAACTTGAACCCAAGCTGCAGCGCGTAACCGTCAGCCGCATCGACATTGAGCGGCTGCTGGAGAAGATGGCGCACGATCTGGAGACGGCGGAACACAATCGCGAGAAGGCCACCGACTGGGCACTCAAGATTGCCCACCAGGCCATCCTCGACGGCTGCATAGCCTTGATGGCCGCGTATGGATACCGCCCAAGGGTGAACGGCCACCACTATGTGACAATCCGCTTTGCACAGCTCGCCCTGCCTGGGCACACGGTGCTGTTTGACCGTGCGGAGATGCTGCGCCGCCGGCGGCATGAGGTCACATACGGCGGCGTCTACGTCGTTTCCGAGGAAGAGGTGGAAGGCACATTGGAGCTGGCGCGCCAACTCGCGCCGATCCTAGGAGCGGCGGCGCTAGCCGCGCTGGGCCCTTCGGCACCGTTGGATCCGGGCCAGTAGGAATGGGGAGGGCACAAGCTGCTATCGGGTGTCCAAGGAAGCCGGGTGCGGTGGATACCGTGACGGAAGGGGCCTTGCCGCCGGGTGTGGAACGTCATCAAGGGGAGCAGGGAACCCCCACGCAGAAGGGAGGAAGAGGGTATGCGAGGGCGAGAGCGACTCGAGACCTACCTCCGCGAGCACGGTGTCCGGTACGAGCTGACACCTCACCCCGAAGCGTACACCGCACAAGAAGTCGCCGCCGCAGAGCACGTTCCCGGACGCCAGTTCGCGAAGGTTGTCATCGCCGACGTGGACGGCAGGCAGGTGATGCTGATCCTGCCGGCCGCGGCCCGAGTGGATCTGGTCAAGCTGAAGAACGCGCTGGGGGCCAAGGCGGCCCGCCTGGCCCGCGAGGAGGAGTTCGCGTCGCTGTTCCCGGACTGCGAGACGGGCGCGATGCCGCCGTTCGGCCATCTCTACGACGTCCCGGTCTACTTGGACCAGAGTCTCAGCACGCAGCCCCGGATCGTCTTCAACGCCTGCTCGCACCGTGAGACGATAGCGCTGACCGTCCAGGACTACCTGCGGCTGGTCACCCCTACGGTTGCCGAGTTTGCCACGCCGCATCGCTAGGGGATCTCTCCGAGGCCGCGAGGAGGTGGCGAGCATGAGAGGTGTCAGAAGGCTCGAGCCGGGTGAGCGCAGGCACGGATTCATCATGCCCCTTCCCCACACCCGTTCCGCCAAGAAATCCCTGCAGATGTACCTGAAGGCGCTGCGGCCGGTTGTTCACGAGATCGCTGCCGCGCTGCCGGTTCCCGAGGCGGCGCCCCGGCGGGGGGTGCCCCCGGTGGAGATAGGCGCGGCGTACCTTGCGGCGTTTCTGGACGACCTGAACGCCCGTCTCGAGCATGGGTAGTTCTCCACAGATGCCGACTTTCGCCTCGCGGCCGGCCGGGCGCTGGCCCGGCCGGCCGCTGCTGGTGTCCCGTCTGCGCGAGATCCTGCACCGAGAGTTCGATGCCAGCGACGCGTGGGTCGTGCACACGCCTGGTCGCTGCCGTCTGGAAGCCCGCGTCGGCTGGCGCGTCGTGGTCCTGCACGAAGGTTGCGAGGAGTCTTTCTGGGCGCCCTTCTACACCTCCGCGGTGCGCAACAGGTATAGGGATGGCTATCTGGTCGGCGACCTGGCGCCTACTCAGCGCCGCCGTCAGGACCTGCTTGAACTCGTCCGCGAGCTCTGGTCGCGCGCTGCACCGCCCCCTCCGGCGAGCGTTCAGCCGGATCCGCCAAATTGACCCGCGGCGCCCCCTGTTTTACAATGGGCCGAGGTCGCACCCCGGTGCGTTTCCCCGGCATACTCCCTGTGAGGTTTGCCTGATGCAGCAGTACGCGTCCATAGTCATCGCGGCGGTTTTTGCGCTCCTGGGTCTCCTTCCGCTTGCCGGGAGGAACATCCGCCGGCCGCTTCTGTGGCTGTGCCTATTAGGCGGCGTGGCCGCCGGGTTCTTCGCCAGGGAGGCCACCAAGATGGCGTGGGACTGGTTGGGTCCGATCGGAGGCCTGGAGCGCGGCCCCGCCGGCCTGGGGGCCAGCCTACTGATCGCCGCGTTGGTCGGGGAGCTCCTCAAGGCCACCGTCCCGCTGATGGCAATCAGCTTCACGCCTGCGGACGCGGTGACCGGGCTCGCCTACGGTGCCGCATCGGGTGCCGGGTTCGGGCTGGTGGCAGGGCAGAAGTTCCTCGCGATGGCTCTGGGTCTGGTAGGAACGCCGTTCATAACACCGCTCTCGACGGCCGTTGCCGTCGTGGCGTGGTTCTTCCCAACCCTCGCTCACATCGTCACGACGGCCTATCTGATCCGTGCGGGAGTTCGGGGTGGACTGGGCCTGGCGCTCCTGTTAGTCGTGGCCCTGCAGACGATCTTCGGTCTGGGACAGAAACTGCCGCTGGCCGGCGGGATCCCGACCGGGGTGCTGCTGACCGCGGCGATCTCGCTCTGGCTGCTCGCCCACCTCTGGAGGGCGCGGCTGCGCGCCGGCGCGCTGGTGTCCATCGTCCCGTGAGAGCGGAAACCGCATCGGCCGATCCGGTCTCAACAGGCTGGGCGGCGCTGCGGGCGTTCTTCTCCGAGGGCACCGCGGCGCTCCAGCGGGCAACGGTGGCATTCGAGGCCGCCGAGAGTGAGGTCCGCGCGTCGGGCGACCAGTCACTCCAGATCCTCTGGCTCCTGGGCCTCTCCGCAGCACTGCGGCATTCTCGGCGGCCCGAGCCGATGGAGGAGGGGCTGGCACGGTCTCGCGAACTGGTCAACCTGGCAGCTCGGACGCTGGGAGAAGAGGCCACTGTGCCGTACCGTACTCATGTGGAGACTTCCTACAGGGATCTGGCCGACGTCCTCCCGGCCGCGGCGGAAGGGTATCTCAAAGCCGGTCTGGACTACTCCGACCGCACGATGCGTTTAGCCAGGCGAGGCGCGCGCGACGAGTGGATTGCCGCCGCTGCGGCCAGCCGGGGTGATCTGGTGTTGCGCGCGGGCCGTCCCGGCGATCGCCGGGCAATCCGTCGGGCGATCGCGCTGCACAAGGAAGCGCGCCGCCGCTGGTCGGTCGGGTGGCGCGACGGCCGCGCTCAGGTCGGCCTGGGGTACGCGGAGGCGCTGCTGTACGACGGCCGGGCCGGGGAGGCCGAAGGGATCGCCCGGGATGCACTGGCCGTCTTCACCGCCGGCGGCGACCGCTACCACGAGGCGGCCGCCCGGCTGATCCTGGCGCGGGCGCTCTTTGCGCTGGACCAGACAGAAGCGCTGGACGAACACGCGGCGGCGGTAGCCCTCTTCACGAAGCTGGGATGCCGGTGGGAACTCGCCCAGGCCCAGGCGGCGCTGGTATGAGACGCGCCGTGCCGGATGCGGCTGCATTAGTTCTCATGGTGCTTCTGCTTGCTGCCGGCCATGCGCGGGCCGCGCCGACGCTGGACGATCAGATCCAAGCAATCGCGAACGAACTGATGTGCCCGGTCTGCGCAGGCCAGACCGTCGCTGAGTCCGAGGCCCAGCTCGCCGTGCAGATGCGCGCGGTCATACGCGAGCGGTTGCAGCAGGGCCAGACCCGGGAGCAGATCATCGCCTATTTCGTGGCGCAGTTTGGCGAAGGGGTGCTCGCCGCGCCGCCGCGCCGGGGCATAGGCCTGATTCTCTGGATGTCGCTGCCCCTGGTCCTGGGCATCGGGTTCCTTGTACTCCGCCGATTCGTGCGTCGCAGCGCGACCGGAGGATCCACCGTTCCCACCCACTCCGCTCCCAGGCCTCCCACCCCTGCCGAGGCCGAGCGGATAGAGCGCGAGCTGCGCGAGCTCGAGTAGGGGTCGCAGATGCGCATCGGGGTCGTATCAGATGTCCACGCGAACCTCGAGGCGCTTGAAGCGGTCCTCGCGCACCAGGACCGTCAGGCCCCTGACATGCTGCTCTGCCTGGGTGACTTCGTCGGCTACGGTCCAGATCCCAACGCGTGCGTCGAACGGCTCCGTCCGCTGCTGCGGGCAGCGGTGATGGGCAACCACGACCAGGCGGCCCTGGGAGATTCTCCAACCGATCACTTCAACCTGTTCGCCCAGGAGGCCATCGTCTGGACCCGGCAGGTGTTGGAAGACGGCCCTCGAGCCTTTCTAAGCGCGCTTTCCCAGCGCGCCGAACTCGCGGAGGACCCCACGGTGCTCCCGGGGCTGCTGTTGGTGCACGGCAGCCTGCGCCGGCCGTTGGACGAGTACATTACGGATGGCAGGATCGCCCGCGCGAGCTTCTTGGCGGCGTCGTTCGCGATAGCACTCGTGGGCCACACCCACCACCCCGCGATCTTCACGGAGTCGAAGCGACGGGTGAGCGCGCACGGTCTGCTGCCTGAGGTCCCGCGTGTCCTGCCGCCGGGCGCCCGGTACATAATCAATCCCGGCAGCGTGGGCCAGCCGCGCGACGGTGATCCACGCGCGGCCTACATTATTCTGGACACGGAGGGTCCCACAGCCACGCTGTTTCGCGTTCCCTATCCTATCGAGGAGACGCAACGCAAGATGGAAGCCGTAGGGCTCCCGGTGCCGCTGATCGAGCGGCTGGCGCTGGGGCGATAGCGGCGCACACCTGATGGAGGTTCTATCATGACGACCCGACGGATTACCGCTGAAGACCTGCTGGCATTGAGATGGATCAACGGTGTGGCGCTCTCACCCGACGGCCGCGCAGTTGCTTACTCGCAGGAGATCGTCGCGGCACGCAACGGCGCAGAGGGTGGTCCATCGCACGAATACCACGCGCACCTGTGGTTGGTCGAGACCGGAGGCGCGGTGCCGCGCCAGTTCACCTCCGGCGAGCAACGCGACCGCCAGCCAGCCTGGGCGCCGGATGGGGGACGGCTGCTTTTCACCTCCGATCGGGGACCCGCACCCAAGGCCGGCGCGACGCGGCCGAAGCACCTGTGGGTGATCCCGCTGTGCGGGGGTGAGGCCGTCCGAATCACGCAGGAAGAGCACGGCCCCTCCGAGGCCGTCTGGTCCCCTGACGGCACGCAGATCGCGTTCACCGGTAAGCCGCCGGTGAAGGATAAGCCCACCGGCGATGTCAATGTGATCACGCGCATGAAGCACAAGGCCGATGGCGAGGGCTTCTGGGACAACCGGTACAAGCACATCTTTGTCGTGCCCTCGGGTGGCGAGCCGGCCAGGCAGGTGACCGACGGCGATTTCGACCACCGCGAACCCGCGTGGAGCCCCGATGGGACACGGCTGGCGTTCGTTGCCAACCGGTCCGAGGACGCCGACTACACCAACATCGCCGACGTCTGGACGATCTCGCTCTCCACCGGCGAGGCGCAGAGACTGACCCGCGGTGTTGGGCCTGTTCTCATGCCGGCCTGGTCGCCCGACGGCACGATGATCGCGTACCTGGGGCATGAGAACGCGTGCATGGGTGCCTCGAACACGATGCTTTGGGTAGTGGCCGCCGACGGCAGCGGCGACCCCCGCTGCCTGACCCGTCACTTCGATCGTACGCTGGCCCACCACATCATCACCGACATGCGGGCGCACCCCCACGCAGGGCAGCCGGTTTGGTCGCCCGACGGCCGGTTCATCTTCGTTATGGTGGCAGAAGGCGGGACCACGCAATTAGCCTCGGTCGAGGTCGCCACAGGCGTCGTCGGATTGATGACCACGGGGCGCCGAGAGATCTACGGCGAGTCCTACGATGCGGCCTGCCGGCGCGTCGCGCTGGCCATCTCCGACCCGGCCGCACCCGGGGACATCTGGGTGGCAGAAGTGGAAGGCCTGGACGAAGGGCGGCCGGAGATTCCCGCATCCGGAGAACGGCGTCTGACCGAAGCCAACAAGGGGTTGCTCGACCAGGCGGAGCTCAGCCGGCCCGAACGGTTCGCGTACCGCGGCGCCGACGACTGGACGATCGAGGGGTGGGTGTTTCCGCCGGCAGGACTGGAGCCCGGAGGTCGGTATCCGGCGATCCTGACCATCCACGGCGGACCGCACGGCGCCTACGGGGAAGCGTTCTTCCACGAGTTCCAGATGCTGGCCTCGCTCGGGTACGCGGTGATCCTAACCAATCCGCGCGGCAGCCAGGGCTACGGCCAGGTCTTCACCGCTGCGACAAAGCATGATTGGGGTGGGGAGGACTACGCCGACATCATGGCCGGGCTCGACGCCGCGCTGGCGCGGTTCCCCTATATAGATCCCGACCGCCTCGGAGTGGAGGGCGGCTCCTACGGCGGTTACATGACCAACTGGGTCATAGGTCACACCGACCGGTTCAAGGCGGCGGTGACGATGCGGTCCATCTCCAATTGCCTGAGCCAGTGGGGGATGAGCGACCTGGCGTACTTCAAGGGCTACTGGGAGTTCCCTGGCGAACCCTGGGACAGTCCCCTGTTCTATTGGGAGCGGTCCCCGCTGGCCTACGTGAAGAACATCACCACCCCGCTGCTGATCCTGCACAGCGAGAACGACCTGCGCTGTCCTATCGGAGAGGGTGAGCAGCTCTTCGCGGCGCTCAAGAAGCTGGGTCGCGAGGTTGTCTTCGCGCGCTTTCCCAACGAAAGCCACGACCTCTCGCGCAACGGTCAGCCGCAGCACCGGCTTGAGCGGTTGCGGCTGATCTCAGACTGGTTTACGAAGCATATCCCGGTGACGGCCGATGCCCAGGATCTACACCAGGACAGGTGACCGCGGGGAGACAGGCCTGATTGGCGGAGGCCGCGTGCCCAAGGACGACCTCCGGGTCGAGGCCTACGGCGCGCTCGACGAGGCCTGCAGCGCGCTGGGGCTGCTGGCGGCGCACATGGACGCCGGCCTGGCACCGGTGATCCAGGGGATCCAGCGCACCCTTTTCGAGATGGGATCCGAGTTGGCCACACCCGGCACCGGCCCTGTGCCCTGTGGAGGCGCAGGGCCTGCCCTCGCCCCCAGCGCCGTCCTGGTCCTTGAAGGCCTGATAGACGGCTGGGAAGCGGAGCTGCCGCCCCAGCACGCGTTCATTCTGCCCGGGGGGAGCGAGCCGGCGGCCATCTGCCACCTCGCACGCGCGCTGGTCCGCCGTGCGGAGCGGCGCGCGGTGACGCTGGCACGTTCGGCCGAGATCAACCCCGAGATCCTGCGATACCTCAACCGGCTTTCTGACTGCCTGTTCGTGCTGGCCCGGTTGCTCAATCACCGCCGCGGGGTGCCTGATCTGCCCTGGGAGGGCTAGGTAGGAGCGGTCATCCAGCCCGCGATCGCTTCCAGTAACCGGCCCACCTCCCCGACGTTTCGCACCCGGTAGCGGGCGGCGGTCGGCTGCGGATATGGGGCCACCCGGATGGTGATCCCAGTGTCCGCGAGCGCCACGAACGCGTCTTCGTCGGTGCTGTCGTCGCCGACATAGACGACCGTACATCGCGCCTCCCAGCCGCTACCCAGGGCGTGTTCGAGCAGCCAGCGCGCGGCTTTTCCTTTGTCCCAGTCCACCATCGGCAGTATCTCGAGGACCATCTTCCCTTCCCGTGCTACAAGGCGCCCCGGCGGAACCCGGCCCAGCTCCTCAAGCACGATCCGCCGCACTGTTTCGATATTCTTGCGGGGGACCAGGCGGAAGTGAACGCTGGCGGAGAGACCCTTGTTCTCCACAAGGGCGCCACGCACATCGCGCAGACGAAGAGAGAGGCGGTCGCAACATGCGGCGACGAGGCCCCGAGCCTCCACGGCATCATCGTGTGCCAGCGTCCACCCGGGCCCTGCGAGCTCCAGACCATGGTTGCCCGCGTACAGGATGTGCTCCAGGCCGATGCGCCGCCGGATATCTTCGAGGGCCCGTCCGCTGATGACCCCCACGAGGATCCGGGGGTTGTGGCTCAGGCGCTCCAGCAGGCCGCGAAGACTGGGGTCCAGGTGCACATCGTCGGGCCGGTCGGCGATCTCGGCTAGCGTGCCATCGAAGTCCAGCAGGACCGCCAGGTGATCGCGCCCCGCGAACCCGTAGCCCCTCATGGCCCGGACAGACGGAACCAGTAGAAGCTGTGGGGTCCGAGGGTGAGGAAGTACGGGAGATTGCCTATCGGCGGGAACGGCGTGTCGCCGAAGAGCTCGACCGGCGTCCGCCCGACGAAGCGCCGGAGGTCCAGCTCACATGGTTGAGCGTACCTCGAGAGGTTGACGACACACAGAATCGCCGTCTCGTGGTCCGTCCGCAGATAGGCGAGCACTTTAGGGTTGGCCAGCTCGAGGAACTCGATCGCGCCCCGCCCAAAGACAGGGGATCGCTGTCGGATACCGATCACCCGTTTCATCCAGTTCAGCAGCGAGGCCGGGTTGCGCTGCTGCGCCTCGACGTTGACCGCCTCGTAGTGGAACTCCGGATCGACGACCACCGGCAGATAGAGCTGCTGGCGGTTCGCCGACGAGAACCCGGCGTTGCGGTCTGAGTTCCACTGCATGGGCGTGCGCACGCCCGAGCGGTCACCCAGGTAGAAGTTGTCCCCCATGCCGATCTCATCGCCGTAGTAGATGCTTGGGGTGCCGGGCAGCGATAGGAGCAGGCTGTTTAGCACCTCGATCCTCCGGCGGCTGTTGTTGAGCAGCGGGGCCAGCCGGCGGCGGATGCCCAGATTCAGCCGCATGCGCGGCTCTCGAGCATACTCGGCCTGCATGTACGCGCGCTCCTCATCGGTGACCATCTCGAGGGTGAGCTCGTCGTGGTTGCGGAGGAAGATGACCCACTGGCAGGGGGGAGGGGCCTGTGGAGTCTGGATGACGGCGTCCACGATCGGCTGCCTGTACTCGCGCCGGATTGCCGTGAACATCCTGGGCATCAGCGAGAAGTGAAAGGCAGCGTGGAACTCGTCGCCTTCCCCGAAGTACGCGCAGAGATCCTCAGGCCGCTGGTTGGCTTCGGCCAGGAGCATCCTGTCACCGTATCGCTCGTCCACGAAGCGCCGGATCCGCTGGACGAAGGCGTGCGTCTCCGGGAGGTTCTCGCAGGAGGTCCCCTCGCGCTCGAACAGATATGGAACGGCATCGAGCCGAAGCCCATCCACGCCGCGGTCCAGCCAGAACCCGGCCACGCCCAGGATCGCTTCTTGCACGGCGGGATTGGCGTAGTTCAGGTCGGGCTGGTGGCTGAAGAACCGGTGCCAGTAGTAGGCGCCTGCCGCGGGGTCCCATGTCCAGTTGGAGGCCTCGGTGTCCAAGAAGATGACCCGGGCCTGCTGGTAGCGGTTGTGGGTGGCGCTCCAGACGTACCAGTCACGGTAGGGCGACTCGGGCGATCGCCGGGAGTCGCGGAACCACGGGTGCTGGTCTGAGGTGTGGTTGAGCACCATCTCGGTGATGACCCGCATGCCCCGGCGGTGGGCCTCGTTCAGGAACTCCTGGAAGTCGTCCAGCGTGCCGTAGTCGGGATGGACGGCGCAGTAGTCGGAGATGTCGTATCCGTCGTCCTTGAGCGGGGAAGGGTAAAACGGCATCAGCCACAGGCAGTCGACGCCGAGTTCCTGGATGTAGTCCAGTTTCTCCAGGAGGCCGCGGAAGTCCCCGGTGCCGCTGCCGTCGGAGTCGCGGAACGCCCGCACGTACAACTGATATATGATGGCATCCTTGTACCAGTCGCTCATAGTGGTCCTCCGGGCCGATCCACCTCGCGATGTCTGAAGCACCGCACCACATGGTCGTTCACCTGGCCCGCCGCCTGCATGAAAGCGTAGCAGATCGTCGAGCCCGCGAACTTGAAGCCACGCGAGCGCAGGTCGCGGCTCATCGCGTCGGACTCCTTGCTCATCGCCGGGATCTGCGCGACCGAGCGGAACCGGTGCACGATCGTGCGGCCGCCGACGAACTGCCAGATGTAGCGGTCGAACGAACCGAACTCGGCCTGGGTTTCCAGAAACCGCCGTGCGTTGTGGACCGTGGCCTCGACCTTCTGGCGGTTGCGAACTATCCCTGGGTCTGCGAGCAGACGCCGGAGGTCGCGCGCGGTGTACCGGGCGATCCGCGCCGGGTCGAAGCCGTGCAGCGCGCGGCGGAACTGCTCGCGCTTCTCGAGGATGATCGCCCAGCTCAGCCCGGCCTGGAACGCGTCGAGCACCAGGAACTCGAACAGCTTGCGGTCGTCGTGCACCGGCACGCCCCACTCGGTGTCGTGGTAGGCGACCATCAGCGGATTGGCGTTCGCCCACGCGCACCGCATCATCGGTCTGCCGCCACCCACGCCTCCTCCACGGTCGCGCAGATGGCGTGGCCTATGGCGATGTGCGCTTCTTGGATCAGCGCCGTCTGTTCCGAGGGTGCCTGGATCGCCACATCGACCAGCGCCGCAAGCGTGCCGCCGTCCCTGCCAGTGAGCGCTATCACGCGAGCTCCGGCACGCCGGGCGGCCTCGGCCCCCCGGACCACACTGGCCGATCCGCCGCTGGTGGAGAGCGCGATCGCCACGTCACCCTCGCGGACCAGCGCCTCGACCTGGCGGGCAAATACCTGGTCGTAGCCGAAGTCGTTGGCGATGGAGGTCAGCACCGAGGTATCCGTCGTGAGGGCGACCGCGGGGATCGGGGTCCTGGGGCACGCGAACTTCCCGACGAACTCGGCCGCCAGGTGCTGGGCGTCGGCGGCCGACCCGCCGTTTCCGAAAAGGTAGATCCTACCGCCGCGTAAGACGGCCTCGATGACCAGGCACGCCGCCGCCGCTATCTTCTCCGTATGCGCGCGCAGGCACTCCTGCCTGACCGCGACTCCCGCCGCCAGGTGCGCCTGCACGCGCCGCAGGGCCGCGTCGCGCTGCTTGGACTGCGCCTCTCTGGTCATGACGATCACCTGTTCGCCGCGCTCCGTGGGGTTCCTGGCGGCCGCAGGGAAGGGGTTCTGCTGCCCGCGAGGAACCTCTCATGTGGCCCAATATCAAGGAGGACCTTTCCAATGCGACGATGGTTCGCGTTTCTGCTTATTGTCGCCCTGCTGCTGCCGGCATCCGCCGCGCGGGCGCAGGCACCGTCACTGACCGTGTACTCCAGCGTGGACGAGGAGAACGCGCGCAAGATCCTGGGTGCGTTCAGCCGGGCCACCGGTGTTGAGGCGCGGATAACCTTCCTTTCCACCGGTCCGGCGCTGGCGCGGCTGGAGGCCGAGCGCGGCAATCCCCAGGCGGACGTCTGGTTCGGCGCGCCGAGCGAGAACCACGTGGACGCCAAGATCCGCGGGCTCACGCAGCCCTATGCCTCACCAGGCGCTGCGGCGCTCGACGCCCGGTTCCGCGACCCTGAGAACTACTGGGTGAGTTTCTACATGAACCCGCTGGGGTTCGGTCTGAACACCAAGGTGCTGGAGGACCGGAAGATCAAGCGGCCGGTATCCTGGCAGGACCTGCTCAGCCCCCAGCTCCGAGGGCTGATCCAGATGCCGAGCCCGCAGACCTCGGGAACCGCCTACAACATGGTGGTTGCGCTGGTGCAGATCATGGGTGAGGACAAGACGTTTGCCTACATGAGGCAGCTTCACCCCAACATCCAGACCTACACCACCAGCGGCACCGCGCCCTCGCGCGCGGTGGCGTTCGGCGAGGTCGCCATCGGCATCCAGTTCACACCCGCGCTCTACCAGCTCTACTTCCGCGGCTACCCTCTGCTTACGGTCTTCCCCAAGGAGGGCGTGGGCTTTGAGGCGCCGGCGATCTCGATCATCAAGGGGACGCGGCGCGAGGCCGAGGCCCGGCGGCTTGTGGACTGGATGATCTCGCCCGAGGGGCAGAACAGTTTGGCCGAGCACGAGACCTTCTTCTTCCCGGTGAGCGAGAAGGCAAAGCGCCAGCCCGGTCTTCCGGCGCTGCGCCTGGTCCCGCTCATCAAGTACGACGTGGACTTCGCGGGCAAGAACCGCCTGCGCCTTGTCAACCGTTGGATCAACGAGGTGCTGGGCGGCCGCTAGGGCATGAGCAGCGCTGGAGTTACCGGCGCGGGTCTTCCCCAGGGCAGGGGAGGCCTGCGCCGGCTGCTCGCCGATCCGGTCATACTATTGGCGGCCGCGCTGATCCAGGTCGCACTGCTGATCTTCATCATATGGCCGCTCGTCCGCGTCCTGGTGGTAAGTCTCACACCGGGCGGCGTGCTGTCACTCGACGCGTACCGCGACCAGTTGCGGTCGTGGTACGTGCAGCGGGCCGTGGTCAACAGCCTGATGGTAGGCGGGCTGACCGCCGCCGTCAGCGTGGCGCTCGGGTTCGCCTACGCCTACACGCTGGTCCGCACGGCCGTCCCGCTCAAGCGGCTCTTCCACCTGCTGGCAATTCTGCCGATCGTCTCGCCCCCTTTCGTCTCGTCAATTGCCATCATCCTGCTCTTCGGCCGGGGCGGGATCGTGACCTCGGGTCTGCTGGGGCTGCGCGACTTCAACATCTACGGCTTCAAGGGGCTGCTGCTGGCGCAGGTGATGACCTTTGCGCCGGTGGCCTACCTGGTGCTCCGCGGCGTACTGGAGGGGATTGATCCCACCCTGGAGGACGCCGCGCTCAACCTGGGTGCGCGGCGGTGGACGGTCTTCCGCCGGGTGCTCCTGCCGCTGGCGGTCCCCGGGGTCACCAGCGCGTTCCTGGTAGTGTTCATCGAGTCGCTGGCCGACTTCGGGAACCCTCTGCTGCTGGCCGGAAGCGCGTTTCCGGTGCTGTCGGTGCAGGCCTACCTGCAGATCACCGGCATGTTCAACCTGCAGGCAGGCGCCGCGCTGTCGGTGCTGCTGCTGGCGCCTTCGGTCACCGCGTTCGTCCTCTACCGCCTCATCGTGGGCAGCCGGCGGTATGTGACGGTCACGGGCAAACCGGGCCGATCGTCGCTCAAGGCCACCAGCCCGGCGGCCACCTGGCTGCTCTTCGGTGTCACCGCGGCCACCGCCGGGGTGGTGGTCATGTTCTACGCGGTAATCGTGGTTGGCGCGCTTGCGCGGACCTGGGGCGTGGACAACACGCCGTCGCTGGAGGCGATCCTGTACGTGCTTAACGTGGGACGGGAGACGATCAGGGACACGCTGGCCATAGCGGTCACCGCGACCCCGATATCCGGCCTGCTGGGCATGACCATAGCGTTCCTGGTCGTGCGCCGGAAGTTCCCCGGACGCGGATGGCTCGAGCTGACGTCGCTGCTCAACTTCGCGCTGCCGGGCACCGTGGTCGGCATCGGCTACATCCTGGCGTTCAACCAGCGGCCGCTGCTGTTGACCGGCACCATGGCGATCCTGGTGGCCTGCTTCGTCTTCCGTTACGTGCCCGTGGGGATCCAGGCGGGCATCGCCGTCCTCCGGCAGATAGACCCCTCGATCGAGGAGGCGGCGCAAGACCTGGGGGCGTCCAGCGTGGTGACCTTCAGGCGCGTTACGCTGCCGCTGGTGCGGCCGGCATTCTTCTCGGCCCTGGTCTTTGCGTTCGTGCGCGCGATGACCGCGATCAGCGCCGCCGTCTTCCTGGTCTCGGCGAACTGGAACTTGATGACCGTTCAGATTCTCAGCGAGGTGGGGTCGGGCCGGTACAACGCCGCCGCCGCCTACAGCCTGGTGTTGCTGGCGATTGTGATGGTAGCCATCGGGATTATTGGGCTGATGCTCCGCCGCGGGTATAGCCCGGTGCAGGGGAGGTTTCTCTGATGTCGGCGCATGAAACCCCACCGCCCGCAGGCGACATATCCCTGCGCGTGGATCGCGTCACAAAAGTGTTCGCCGATCCCACCGGCGCACCGGTGACCGCGGTGGACGACGTGTCGCTTGCGGTCCACGCCGGCGAGTTCGTCTCGCTGCTGGGACCGAGCGGTTGCGGTAAGACTACCCTGCTCCGCATCATCGCCGGGTTCGAGACACCCACCGCGGGCGAGATAGAGCTGGCGGGACAGCGGGTGACGCACCTGCCCCCGGATAGGCGCGGGACCGCCATGGTCTTCCAATCCTACGCGCTCTTTCCCCACCTGGACGTCTTCGAGAACGTTGCGTTTGGACTGCGCGTGCGCGGGATTGGCGAGGCGGAGACGCGAGAACGCGTTGCCGACGCGCTGGTGCTGGTGGGCCTCGAGGGCCTGGGAAGGCGCTCGCCCGACCAGCTCAGCGGGGGGCAGCAGCAGCGGGTCGCGGTGGCGCGCGCGGTGGTCACCCGGCCCCGGGTACTCCTGTTGGACGAGCCCCTGTCCAACCTCGACGCGAAGCTGCGTGAGCAGATGCGCGTCGAGCTGCGGCGAATCCAGCGCGAGGTCGGAATCACGGCGATCTACGTCACCCACGATCAGGTCGAGGCGATGACCCTGGCCGACCGTATCGTAGTGCTGGACCGCGGCCGCATGCAGCAGTTGGCCCCGCCCGCCGAACTCTACGCGCGGCCGGCCAACCCGTTCGTGGCCGAGTTCGTCGGGAAGGTCAACCTGCTGGAGGGTCGGGTGGTCGAGACGCGTGACGGACAATGCCGCGTGGCCCTGGATGGGATTGAAGCGCTCGTGCCGATCCCACCGGCCACATCGGCCCCGCCGGTCGGCGCGCGCGTCGGCGTCGTGGTCCGCCCTGAAACGGTGCACCTGGCGCCTGAGGGGACGTTGCGCGGCGCCGTGCGCCGCGCGGTCTACCTGGGTTCGCAGGTGGAGTACGAGGTGGAGGTTGGAGGTACGCTGCTACAGGCCATCGGCCGAAGCCCTCTAGAGGAAGGTATCTTCCGCGAAGGCCAAGATGTGGGCGTGACCATCGGGTTCGGGGTCGCCCACCTGCTGGTGCTGAACGGCGAGGCCTAGAGGCCCCGAACAATCACGGCACTGTTCTCGGCCTTGAGCCTTGCCAGTAACTCGTGGAACCCGTCCATCTGCCCCAGCAGATTGATCGTCCCCCCGGCGTGGGCCAGCCTTATCGTCGGGCTGAACGGCCCTGCTGTTATGGAGGTTATGGCTTTCGGCTCCACCACCGTCCGCTTCAGCATCGCGCGGAAAACAATGGGTTCCCCGGACCGGTAAGTGATCTCGAACGGGGTCGAAAGGTAGATGTACCAGGCCGACAGCAAGGCCAAGATCCAGGTCGCGGCGAATACCGCCACTACGAGACGGAACGCGTAGAGCCCGGGCAGCTGGGCCATAACCACCGGTCCGACGACTACCGTTGTGAAGACCAACAACAAGAAGTAGAGAATGAGCGTGCCCCTGGCTGTTCGGTACGTGGTCACAGGCCGTCACCTCCTTGGGATGACACCGGGTCATTCCAGCCCGGCGCGCCGTCTCCCTGCTCCGGCCCGGATGCTCAGTCCAAGATCCCACGATGGAGGCACCGATGAACAGACGCCCGATCGAGATTGACGATCTTCTGAAGATCCGATTCCCCCACAACGCCGCGCTCTCGCCCGACGGGGGACGCGTGGTGTTCGCGCTGGCGCGGCTCGACCACGATGCCAACGAGTTTCGCGCTCACCTCTGGATGGTGCCGGCTTCCGGCGGAGAGCCGCGGCCGTTCACGGCCGATGAGGCGCGGGATACGAGTCCTGCCTGGTCTCCGGACGGCAGGTGGATCGCGTTCCTGTCCAACCGGGGCGGCAGGCGCCGCGGACACAAGCGCGCGGCGATGCAGCTCTGGGTCATCCCTTCTGATGGTGGGGAGGCCCGCCAGTTGATCTTCTTCAAGTCCGGCGTGAGCCAGCCGACCTGGTCGCCCGACGGGCGCACCCTGGCCTTCGTATCACGGGGAGCTTCCGGCGAGATCGAGACCGGAGAGGCCGACGACGAGTTGATCGTACGGGAGGTCACCCGCCCCAAGTACAAGTTCGATGCGATGGGGTTTCTTGAAGGGTACGCGCACGTCTGGACCGTTCCTGCCGAGGGCGGCGATCCGGTTCGGATCACCGAGGGTGACTACGACCACGACTCGCCGGCCTGGCTGCCGGGAGGCCGTGAGATAGCCTTCGTGGCCAACCGGACTCCGGAAGCGGACCTATCGTTCGTGCGCGACGTTTGGGCCGCCGATGTCCAGACGCGCGCGCTGCGACAGTTGACGCACAACTCCGGTCCATGCGTCTCGCCGGTGCCCTCACCCGACGGCCGCTACGTGGCCTTCGTCGGGCACGACTTCCACGCCAAGAGCGCGACGAACTTCGGGGTATGGATCGTTCCTGTTGAAGGAGGAGAGGCGGTCAACCTCACCGCCGGCCTCGACCGTTCAGTGGGGAATGCCGTGGGCAGCGACGTGCGTCTCACGCCCATGTTTCCGACCCCGGCCTGGACGCAGGACGGCAGCGCGATCATCTTCTTCTTCACCTCCATCGGCCGCACACACCTGTACCGCGTGGAGGTCGCCGACCGCGCGGTCCGCCAACTTACCGACGGCGACGAGGTGGTAGCAGACCTCACGGCGGCAGCGGGCCAGGTGGTCTACCAGCGCATAGGCCCTGCGTCGCTGGACGAACTGTGGCTGCTTCCGGCATCAGGCGAGCCGCGCCGGCTCGCCGGTTTCAACGACGAGCTGCTGGCCGGCCTCGACCTGGGCGAGCCACGGCATTTCTCGTATGCCGGGGCCGACGGCTGGCCGATGGAGGGGTGGCTGCTCGCCCCGCCGGGGTTCGATCCCGGGGGAGAGTACCCGGCGATTCTGCGCATACACGGCGGCCCGCACGCGGCCTACGGGTATGCGTTCAATCACTACGTGGCACTGCTGGCGGCGCGCGGGTATGTCGTGGTGTGGACGAACCCGCGCGGCAGCCAGGGCTACGGCGAGGCGTTCACGCGGGCGGTGGTGACCGATTGGGGCGGCAAGGACAGCGAGGACATCCTGCGTGGGATAGACCACGCGATCACCCTGGGGTTCATTGACGCCGGCCGCGTGGCCGTCACCGGTGGCTCGTACGGCGGCTTCATGACCAACTGGTTGATCGGGCACACGCACCGGTTCCGCTGCGCGGTCACCGAGGTGTGCGTAAGCAACCTGTTCAGCTTCTACGGGACCAGCGACATCGGCGCCACCTGGGGTGAGCTGGAGTGGGGCGCCACGCCCTGGGACGATCCCGGCAAGCTCCTGCGGGAGTCCCCGCTGATGTACGCGAAGAACGTCACCACCCCGGTCCTGATCATCGCCAACGAGGCGGATCACCGGTGCCCGGTCGAGCAGTCGGAGCAGTTCTACACGGCGCTGCGCAAGATGGGCAAGGAGGCGGCGTTTCTTCGGTTCCTTGGAGAGAGCCACCAGATGAGCTCCAACGGCAGGCCCAAGCCGCGGATCGAACGCCTCAAACGACTGCTGGCTTGGTTCGACAAGTACCTCGCGCAGGAGCCGCGCTGACCCAGTGGGAAAACCGGCAGGCAGGAGGAGTTACGGGCGCTTGGGTCGTAATGTTGCAGTATTGGTCACCACTGGTAGTAACCAGTCTGGGGTGACGACGGGTGGGGCGACGATGAGTGGGGCGACGATGAGTGGGGCGACGATGAAGCTGAAGCGCCATCACGCCGTCCCCCTGCACCGGCAGCTCGGTGCCGCCCTCGTCCGCGCCATCCGTTCGGGGGAGATCCCCCCGGGCGAGCGCATCCCATCCGAACGGGAGATCTGCGAGACCTACGGGGTCAGCCGCACAACGGTCCGGCAGACCATCCACGACCTGGTGGCCTCAGGACTCCTGATGCGCGTGCCGGCCAAGGGGACCTTCGTGGCGCGGCCCAAGATAGACCAGGACCTCTCACGCGTGGTGCGGTTCTCAGAGGCCGTCTCCGCTGCCGGATACAGACCCACGGCAAGGCTGCTCGGCATTCGCACCGCGCAGGCGCATGCCGAGATCGCAAAGGCTCTGGGGCTGTCCCTGGGTGAGACGGTGGTCGTCGTGGACATGGTGAGCATGGCCGACGGTGCGCCCCTGGCGTTCTACCGGATTCATCTGCCGCCTGAGACAGGCGAGCCCACCGCGCGTGCCCTGCTGGCCGCCGAGGCCGAGGGCCGCGTGACCTTCGGGCTGATACTGGAGCACGTGCGTCGCGTTGCCGGGCTGGAGCCGGCTCAGGTGGTGCAGACCTACGAAGCCGCGCCTGCATCGGACGAGGTCGCCCGCATACTGCAGATCAGTGAGGGCGCGGCCGTAGTGGCCAGTGACCGGACCGTGCTGACCGCGTCGGGGAAGCCGATTACGCACGACAACGCGTACTACCGCGGCGATCGCTATCGGTTCACCATCCGCCGCGCGTATTCGATCTGAGGAGGGAGGCACCATGACAAGGTACCTGCATCTGCTCACCGCAGTGGCGTTGCTTGCCATAGCCGCCGGCCTGCTTGCACCGGCCGGCGCTCAGGACCGAGTGCTCGCCTTCGCCCTCGACACCGAGGCGTTCCGTCGGCCCGAAGCCGAGGCGATTGCCGACAACCTCCGCACGCTGGGCGCCCAGGTAGAGGTTCGTGTCTGGGAGCGCACCAGCATGATCGCCCGCATGCAGGCAGGCGAGCGCCTGGCCTACATGACCGACTGGGGGAGCGCGTTCTTCGAGCCATTCGACCTGGCCGAGCCCAAGTTGACCACCGGCGGCCGCGGAAACTACTCCTTCTACTCCAACAAAGAGGTGGACGACCTGCTAGTGGTCGGGTCCACCGGCGCCGACAACACCGCCCGCCGCGACGCCTACTTCAAAGTCCAGGACATAATCTTCCGGGAGGCCCCCTGGATCTTCGCGTACTTCCGCCAGGATATCCACGGCGCCAGCAGCCTGGTTGAGAACTGGGAAGCCTCGATGGACAGCCGCATCAACCTGCACGACGTGCGCCTGAGCCGCGGTGGGGTCATCGTGGTTGGGATGAACACTAACGCGATCGCGACATTCGACCCCGCGATGTTTCGCGATCGGAAGACCGAGACGGTGCTGCGCAACATATTCGACGGCCTGGTTACTCGGACGACCAAGGACCAAGTGGTACTCGAGCTGGCCTCGGCCATGCGGCAGCCGTCACCGACCACCTATGAGTTCACGATCCGCTCGGGCGTGACGTTCCACAACGGCGATCCGCTGACCGCCGAGGACGTCCTCTTCACCTTCGAGCGCATACTCAAGGACGGCGCGATCGCCGGCGCCAGCAGTCCCCGCCGCGCGCTGCTGGGCCCGCTCGACCGCGTCGAGCGCGTTGGCGAGAACGTGGTGCGCTTCACCCTCGCCCGCCCGTTCCCGGCATTCTTGCAGGCGCTGGTGCACTTCCAGATCGTGCCCAAGCGCTACATTCAGACCGTCGGCGACCGCGCGTTCGCCGAGCGGCCGGTGGGCGCCGGACCGTTCAAGTACCTGGCCGGCCGCGTGGACGGCCAGATCGTGCTGGAGCGCCATGAGAAGTACCACGGCGGCTCGCCTGCCCTGCCGCCGCTCGGCCCGGCGCCGCTGCGGGGCGTGGTCTTCCGGATGATGCCCGAGCCCGCGACCCGTGTGGCCGCGCTGAAGGCCGGGGAGGTACACATCATCGAGGACCTGCCCGTGGACCTGATAACCGAGATTGAGCGTGACCCCCGCACCGAGGTCAAGGCCACCCAGGGGACGCGCGTTTCGGGCGTCGAGCTGAACAACGCTAAGCCTCCGTTCAACGACCTGAAGGTACGCCAGGCGCTCAACCACGCGGTCAACTGGGACCTGATCCTCAAGGCCATATACAGGGGCTATGGCACTCGGCTGGCCACCGCGTTCCTGCCCAGCGGGTTCGGCTACAACCCGGGCCTGCGGCCGTACACATACGATCTGACGCGGGCTCGCGCGCTGCTGCGCGAGGCGGGTTACACGGTGCGGTAGCCAAGTGCGCACGCTCGTTCTGGCGCGCCGCATCCTGAACACGATCCCGATCATGCTGGGGGTGGCGGTGATCGTGTTCGTCGTGATGCGGATGCTGCCGGGCGATCCCGTGGACATCATGCTTGGACAGACGGGGGCGGTCTCACAGCAGGACCTCGACCGCCTCCGTCGGGATTTCAACCTTGATCAGCCGCTGGCCCAGCAACTGGTGAGGTTCGTGGCCGACGCGGCCCGCGGCGATTTCGGTACCTCGTTCGCCCGGCGTCGCCCGGTGTTCGGAATGCTGGTCGAGGCGCTACCGGCCACGATAGAGCTGGCTCTGGCCGCCACGGCCGTCGCCCTGCTGGTGGCCGTGCCGATTGGAGTGCTCTCCGCCGTCTACCAGCGGTCGTGGCTGGACCGGCTGGCAATGGGAGGGGCCTTCCTGGGCATCTCGATGCCGGCGTTCTGGCTGGGCATCGTGGCGATTATCGTGTTTGCGGTCAGGCTCGGTTGGTTTCCGACCTCGGGCCGGGTGGGCCACGAGGTCCTCCTGATGCCCGTGACAGGGTTCTTCCTGATAGACAGTGTGCTCACGCGCAATTGGGCCGCCCTGAGCGACGTCATGAGACACCTCGCCCTTCCCTCCGTCGTCCTGGGCGCCAGCATGATGGCGATCGTCGCCCGGGTGACGCGATCCAGCATGGTCGAGGTGATGCGTGAGCAGTACGTTACGACGGCGCGCTCCAAAGGCCTGGCCAACCGAGTGGTTATCTGGCGACACGCGCTGCGCAACGCCCTTATTCCAACCGTGACCGTTGTTGGGCTGCAGGTAGGGGTGTTGCTCGGCGGCAACATGATCGTCGAGACGGTCTTCGGATGGCCGGGGATGGGCCGCATGGTCGTGGACGCGATCTTCAGCCGCGACTACCCGGTGGTGCAGGGCGCAGTCATGCTCTACGCGTTCACGTTCGTGCTGGCCAACCTGGCGGTGGACCTGTGCTATATCTACCTAGACCCGCGCATCTCGCTGTAGCGCCACAGGGGTGAGGGTATGGCGGTAGTTGCCAGAGTGGGTTCCCCTCCAAGGCCCAGCCGCCGCGGCATCGCGCTCACCCTGCTGCGATTGGCGCGCCATCCTTCGGCAGTTGCCGGGGCGGTGGTCATGGTCGCCATTGCGCTCCTGGCGGTGTTCGCACCGCAGGTCGCACCGTTCGACCCTGGCGCCTCGCGGCTGGAGAACCGACTGGCCCCTCCATCCTGGATGCCGGGCGGCTCGCCCGCCCACTGGCTGGGCACCGACGGCCTGGGCCGGGACGTGTGGTCGCGGATCATCTACGGCGGCCGGATCTCGCTGCTCGTCGGCATGACGGCCACGGTGATGTCGCTGATTCCCGGCTTGGTGCTGGGCCTGGCCGCCGGGTTCTTCCGGGGGCCGACGGATGGTATCGTCTCGCGGTTCGCTGAGTTGCTGATGGCCTTCCCGCACCTGATCTTCGCCATCGGCGTCATGGCGGCGCTGGGACCGGGATTCTGGAATCTCGTGATGGCGCTGGCCTTCAAGGGATGGGTGGAGTTCTACAGGGTGGCGCGCGGTGACGCCCTCAGCCAGGGCAACCGCGAGTACGTAGATGCCGCCCGCGCGCTGGGAGCTTCCAGCACCCGGATCCTAGGCCGGCACATTTTCCCCAACATGATACACACCAGCGTAGTGCTCGGCACGCTGCGCATGGGGCACTTCATCGTGTTGGAGGCGTCGCTGTCGTTCCTGGGCATGGGGCTGCCGCCGCGTCTGCCGGCCTGGGGTTCGATGGTGGCGGACGGCCGTGACGTCATGATGACCGCCTGGTGGGTTTCCACCTTTCCTGGGCTGGCGATAGTCGCGCTGGTGCTGGCGGTGAACCTCATTGGAGAGGGGCTGCGGGACGTGCTGGACCCGCGGCTGGGGATGGAGTAAGGCGATGGGCCTGCCGCTCATCGGGATTCCGATGCCCGCGGCGTTTGAGCCCAACGACCGCAGACCTGCGGGCGACGAACTGTACGCCGCGGCACTCTCTCGTGCCGGGGGCTTTCCCGCGCTCCTGCCTGTGGATGGAGATCGGGCCACGGCCAGGGACCTCATCGGGAAGTTGGACGGGCTGCTGTTTGCGGGGGGCCGATCCCTCCCCGCGGGTTTCTTCACTGAGCAACTCCGGCCGTCGCTCGAGCAGACGGATCCCGAGCGTTACCGGTTTGAGCGCGCCCTGGTCCTGGCCGCCGTTGAGCACGGCGTGCCGATGCTGGGCATCTGTCGGGGCATGCAGACGATCAACGAAGCCCTGGGAGGTACGCTCGTGCGCAACCTGGCGCTGGATTGGCCGGGCGCGCTTGTGCACCATAAGGCGGATTCGGAAGGACATCCGGCTCACCAGATCCGGATCGCCCCACGCTCGCACCTCGCGGCCGTGGTTGGCGAAGACCGAGCTCAGGTCAACTCGCGCCACCGGCAGGCAGTCGAGACGCCCGGCACCGGGCTCGTTGCCGTGGCCTGGGCCGACGACGGGGTGATCGAAGCCGTGGAAGCGCCCGGCGACGATCCGTTCATCGTGGGGGTGCAGTTTCACCCTGAAGCCCTGATCCAGCACGATGACCGCTGGTTGGGCCTGTTCGCAATGCTCGTGACCGCCGCAATCCGGCGTAAGAGATAAGAGGGGAACCCCCGGAACGTCATCCAGCCCGATCGCCATCCCCCGCCGCTTGCGCGCCTAGGTAAGGTGTGGTTTACTCCTATGTAGATACCCATCTACATAGGGGTGGGCTGACTTGAAGGTCATTGACCTGACCGCGCCTCACCAAGAACTGCGGGTCCGCATAGATCCCTCCCCCGCCTATGACTTCCTGGCATGCCTCTACCTGCTGGAGCGCAGCGAGGAGGGCCGGGGATTCGAGGTCTCGTCCGACTGGGTCGAGCGCGCGCGCCGCGCCCTGGGGGCCGACCTACGGGCCGACCTCGCCTTGTTCTTTCCTAGATTTGGGCCGACGCTCGGCCTGGTGGGTGTGCTCGAGCACACCCCCGGGCTGTCGGTGCGCGCTTTCATCAAGCGAATCCAGTCCACCCCGGCGGAAGCCCTGCTGGAGTTGATGCTGGCCGGGGCGCTGCCCGATCGTCAGGAACTGCCACTCCTACGCGCGGCGATCTGCGGATCACAGGACGCGGTCGAGGCGTTTCTAGCGGCCACCCACTCGGAGGCCGACGTGGACTCGCTGCGCCGTCTGGTGGTGCTCTCGCCATCCGAGGCGAAGTCCCGGCTGGTCCGGATGCTGCGCGAGGGCTACACCAGGGTCTACGCCCACGAGGAGGAGCGGGTCGTACCCCTGCTTGAGCAGTCCGCGGCCGCGCTCGCGCGCCGGGCAAAGGTTTCCAGCGGCACCGAGCTGGTGGAACAGGCAACCGGCGGCTTCATCCTGGAGCCCGGCGCCTCGTTCGCCGGAGTGGTGCTGGCACCCACGTACTTCTTCCGTCCTTACAACCTGCTCACCGCCTACCAGGGCATCCGCGTCTTCATATACCCGATCGAGTCCTCGACCGCAGAGGGCGTGCCGCCTGAGCTGCTGCGGCTCTACAAAGCTCTGGGCGACGAGACGCGCCTCCGAATCCTGCGGCTGCTGGCCGGCCGCGACATGTACCTACAAGAACTGGCCAAGGCGCTGGGCGTGTCGCACGTGACCGCCCTGCACCACATGGCTATGCTGCGCGCGGCCCATCTGGTACAGGTGGTCGAGCGCGACAACCTTAAGTACTATCGGTTCCGGGCCGATCGCGTGCGGGAGGCGATGGCCCAGTGGCTCGAGTTCGTCCAGAAGTAGGGGGTGGTGGAAAGGTGCGTCATCGCGCGCCGCTGCTGGACCAGGAGATCCTGACGGTCGAGCAGGCGGCGGAATACCTCCAGGTTCACAAGATCACGCTCTACAGGTACATCCGCGAGGGCCTGCTGCCGGCCGTCAGGCTGGGGAAGATGTACCGCCTATTCCGCCGCGACGTCGAAGCGTTCCTCGACGCGATGCGGCACCAACCCGACTCCGACTCTGCCGGAGGCAAATGACCCTCGCCGGCATCAGGGTAACCCTGGCCGCGTCCACGTTCAGCGCTCTCCGCTACCCGAACTACCGGCGGTTCTGGTGGGGCGGCCTGGTTTCCCTCACCGGCTCCTGGGGCCAGACCACGGCCCTGTCCTGGCTCGTCTACGACCTCACCGGATCACCGCTGATGCTGGGGACGGTGATGATGGTGAACACCATCCCCACCATGCTTCTTGCCCTGGTCGGAGGGGTCATCGCCGACCGGTCCGAGAAGCGCTACATGCTCCTCGCCAGCCAGGGAACGTTCATGGCGATCTCAGTGGTTCTGGCGGTCTTGACGCTCACGGGCCGGATCGAGGTCTGGCAGATCCTGGTACTGAGCGCGATCGGAGGGATTGCGTCGGCGATTGACATGCCTGCCAGGCAGTCGCTGATCCCGCACCTGGTTCAGCGGGACGATCTACTGAACGCCATAGCGCTGAACTCGGCGATGTTCAATGGGTCGCGGATCCTCGGCCCGGCAATCGCCGGGCTTATCATCGGCCGGCTTGGGCCGCGTGGCGGCCCGGGATGGTGCTTTGCGATCAACGCGATTACCTACCTGGCGGTGCTGGGCGCGCTGGCGACGATCCGCGTGAACTCCCGGCCGCCGGCCGGTGAGCGGCAGCGCGTGCTGCGCGAGGTCCGGGAGGGCTTAGCGTTTGCCTGGCAGCACCGGGCGCTACGCATGTTCCTGGGGCTTCTCGCCGTCACCGGTGTATTCGGGCTGTCGTTTACGGTTCTGATGCCGGTTTTTGCACGCGATGTGCTGCACGTGTCCGCGCAGGGGTTCGGGATGCTGATGACCGCCAGCGGTCTCGGCGCCACCGTCGGGGTGTTGGCCCTGGCCTCGTCGCGCCCCAAGAACCCGGGGAGCGTCATCCTGGGCACGCAGGCCGGATTCGTCGTGCTGCTGGCCGCGTTCGCCTTGAGCTCCAACTACGCCCTGTCGCTGGTGCTCATGGTTGTGCTGAGCGGTGCGATGACCTCATACCTGTCGTCAACCAACACCACGATTCAGTCCATTGTGCCCGACGGGCTGCGTGGTAGGGTTATGAGTCTCTACATCCTGGCGTTCTTTGGGACCGCGCCCCTGGGAGGCCTGCTCATGGGATCTCTGGCCTCGGCCATGGGCGCGCAGGTCGCGGTGCTTTCCGGCGCTACGGTGTGTGCCGCTGCGGCGCTGGCGGCGTGGCTGGTCGAGCGCCGGCCGTGAGCCACCCGGGTGTAGACGCTCCGGAGGGCAATCCGTACCGAGCCAAATCGATGCTCCCGGAGCGCGTGAACCGCACGCCGTCGCGACGCAGCCGCTTCCTCTGCTCGGCGGCAAACTGCCGGTTGGCGATCGTTCCGTCGCTGCGCACCACCCGCCACCACGGCGCCGCCTCGCCGTCGGGCAGCGATGCCAGCGCCCAACCCACGGTGCGGGCGCCGTTGCGCAGCCCCACCTGCCGGGCGATCTCGCCGTAGGTGGTGACGCGCCCCTGCGGTACGCCGCGGACCGCTGCGTAGATACGCTCGAACAAGCCCTGCTGGCCCCCCATGCCCTGCTAGCCCCCGCCCGGGATGCCGCGCACACCCGGCTCGGTCATGGATTCAGGGTTCAGTATCTCCCGCAGCTGTTCGGCGGTCAGCCCGCCGCGTGCCAGCGCAACCTCGCGCACGGTCTTCCCGGTCAGGGCGGCTTCCTTGGCGATCTCGGCCGCGGCGTCGTACCCGATAACCGGCGCCAGCGCTGTAGCCAGCATCAGGCCGCGCTCGACCAACTCCGGCCCGCGGTAGGTCGCTTCCAGGCCGGTGACGCACTGGCGGGCGAAGTTGCGCGAGGCAGCGGCCAGCAGGGCGATCGCGCCGAGCAGGTTGTGCGCCATCACGGGCATCATCGTGTTCAGCTCGAAGTTGCCCCACTGGTTGCCCTGGGCAACCACGGCGTCGTTCCCAACGGCCTGGGCGCAGGCCTGGATCACGGACTCGACGATGACCGGGTTCACCTTGCCCGGCATGATCGAGGACCCGGGCTGGACCGCCGGAAGCACAAGCTCCGCCAGGCCTGCCCGCGGCCCCGATCCCATCCAGCGTATGTCGTTGGCGATCTTGGTCAGCGCCGTGGCGTAGGTTCGGACCGTTCCCGACGCAAAGACCACCGCATCCAGGCAGGCCTGCGCCTGGAAGTGCGCCGCGGTCTCCCGAAGCGGGATGCCGGTGACCTCGGCCAGACGGGCGCAGACCCGCGCGGCGAACTCAGGGTGGGCGTTGATCCCAGACCCGACCGCGGTGCCGCCCAGCGCCACTTCGCCTAGCTCTGCCTCAGCGTATCCGATCCTGCGCCCGGCGCCGGCGACCTGATCGGCGTACCCGGCGAACTCCTGGCCCAGCCGCACGGGCGTGGCATCCATCAGGTGCGTCCTGCCGGTCTTGACGATCCCGTGGAACTGCGCCGCCTTCGTACGGAGCGCTGCCTCCAGCTCGTCAATCGCCGGGCGCAGATCCTCGCGCAGCACAAGAAGCGCCGACAGATGGATCGCGGTGGGGATGACGTCGTTGCTCGACTGGCAGACGTTCACGTGGTCGTTGGGATGGACGGTCTTTGTCCCGCGCGCGGCGCCCATCAGCTCTGCGGCCCGGTTTGCGATCACCTCGTTGGCGTTCATGTTGGTGGAGGTTCCCGAGCCGGTCTGGTAGATGTCGAGCGGGAATTCTGCATCGAACGCGCCGTCGGCGACCTCCTGAGCCGCGCGGATGATCGGCTCGGCGAGCGTGCGGTCGAGCAGGCCCAAGTCGGCGTTCACCTCGGCCGCCGCGCGCTTGATCAGGCCCATTGCGCGTATGAAGGCGCGCGGGAACCGCAGTTTGCTTATCGGGAAGTTCTGGATGGCGCGGGCGGTCTGCGCGCCGTAGTAGGCCTCGGCAGGGACCTCCATGGCCCCCAGCGAGTCACGCTCAACGCGCATCGCCTTCTCGCCGGACGACATACACGGAACCCTCCTCGCATGCGACGGGGACGCGCCTCCGAAGTTCGGCGCTTCCGAACGCCCCTCCTGTCCTGCTGATCCGCGCTCTGTCCTTGAAGGGCTCCCGCGCTTTCGCTACAGTTGAGGCATACTTTGCAAGCAGGCATTCGCGCGACTGCCGGAAGGAGTCGTGAAGCCATGGTAAAGCGTTCCAAGGTCTCCATAATCGGTGCAGGAACCGTGGGCACGGCCTCCGCGCACTGGATCGCCAGCAAGGCGCTGGCCGACGTGGTTCTGACCGACATCGTGGAGGGTCTGCCCCAGGGCAAGGCGCTCGATATCTTGCAGGCGGGCGCGATTGCCGGGTTTGACATTCACCTGACCGGCAGCAACGACTATGCCGCCACCGAGGGTTCCGACGTCGTGGTCGTTACGGCGGGGATCCCGCGGAAGCCCGGGATGACCCGGGAGCAACTCATTGGCGTCAACGCCGGGCTGATCCGCAACATCGTCCCGACGGTCATCGGGGCCTCACCCGGGGCCATCCTCATCATGCTTACCAACCCGCTGGACGCGATGACCTACCTGGCGTACAAGATCGCCGGTTTGCCTCGCGAGCGGGTGGTGGGACAATCGGGCGCCCTGGACTCGACGCGATTCCGGACCTTCCTGTCCATGGAGCTGGGGGTTTCGGTGAACGATACCACCGGAATGGTGATCGGCGCGCACACCGACAAGGACATGGTGCCGCTGCCGAGGTACTCCACCGTGAGGGGGGTCCCGATCGCGCATTTCATGGGGCCCGAGCGCATCGAGGCCGTGGTGGCGCGCACGCGGCACGGCGGGGCCGAGATTACCGATCTGATGAAGGCCAGCGGCTTCACCGCGGCCGGCGCGGCGGTGTGCGAGATGGTCGAGGCGATCCTGCGCGACAGGAAGCGCGTGATCCCATCCAGCGTGTACCTGAACGGCGAGTACGGCGAGCGCGATATCTGCATCGGGGTGCCGGTGGTGCTGGGCGCGGCCGGGGTAGAGCGGATCATCGAGATCCCGCTTGATGCCGCGGAGCAGGCGGCCTTCAAGGCCTCGGTGGGGGCGGTACGGGAGATGCTGGGAGGGCTGAAGTTCTAATGAAACTCCATGAGTACCAGGCCAAGGAGATCTTCGCCTCCCACGGTATCCCCATTCAGAAAGGCGCCGTCATCGAGCGGCCAGAGCAACTCGACGGCCTCGAGATCCCCTACCCGCTGGTATTGAAAGCGCAGGTTCTAGTCGGCGGCCGGGGGAAGGCGGGCGGGATCAAGATGGCCCGGACGCCGGAGGAGGCGCGGGAGAGAGCCGCCCAGATCCTGGGGATGACCATCAAGGGCGAGGCGGTCCGCCGCCTGCTCGTGGTCGAGGCCGCCGAGATCGGCGCCGAGTACTACCTGGCGTTCACCGTGGACCGCGCGGCGCGACGGCTGGTGGCGATCGCCTCAGCCGCCGGCGGCATTGACATTGAGGACGTAGCCCGCACCACGCCGGAGAAGATCGTCAAGCATCACATTGACCCAACTGCCGGGTTTCATCCTTACAATGCGCGCGAGATGGGACGGGCGCTGGGCTTCGGGGGAAAGCACCTGCTGCAGTTCGCCTCGATCGCGCACGGCCTGTGGCGGATCTGCGCTGGGATGGACGCCGAACTGGCCGAGATCAACCCGCTGGCCATGGTGGGCGACTCGCTGCTGGCCATTGACGCCAAGCTCATCATTGACGACAACGCGACGTTCCGGCACGAGGGACTGCCGCGCAACGAGGAGCTTACGGAGCTGGAGGCCGCGGCGAAGAGCCAGGACCTTTCGTACGTCGAGCTGGACGGCGACGTGGCGATCATCGGCAACGGCGCCGGATTGGTGATGTCCACGCTCGACATGATCGCGCACTTCGGCGGCCGTCCGGCCAACTTCCTGGACGTGGGCGGTGGGGCTACCACCGAGAACATGGCGCAGGCAATGAGCATCGTGCTGCGCAAGAGCGGCGTGCGGGCGCTGTTCGTCAACATCTTCGGTGGGATCACCCGCTGCGACGACATCGCCCGCGCGATCGCCGCGCAGCCGCCTGCGGTGCCGATGGTGGTGCGCCTGACCGGGACCAACGAGGAGGAAGGCAAGGCGATCCTGGAAGCCGCGGGGATCCACGCGCTCACCGACCCAGAGTCCGCCGCGCAGGAGGCCGTGCAGCTCGCGGCCGGGGCGTTGTAGGCGGTGCGGCCCGGCATGCTCGGTTCCGTAGGTTTGGGCGGGCTGAACCGTCGGTTGAACCGCCGCCCGTGTGTGCCCGCGCTGGCCTGGGCGGTTCTTCTGGTCTTGCTCTCATGGGCGGTTCCGGCCCCCGTGCTGCTTCAGGCCGCCGCCCAGATTACTCCTGCGGCGCCACCTGCGCGGTACGTCATCGTGCTCAGTCTCGACGGTGCGCGCGGCGATGCGATGGCGGCGGCTCTGCCGCAGTCCCTGGCCGCCCGCGGGGCCGTGTCCTGGACGGCGCAGACGACATCTCCAAGCTCGACCCTGCCTGCCCACGCCTCGATGCTCTCGGGCGTGGGTCCGGCCGTACACCGGGTGACCTTCAACGACTGGAGCATCGGCGAGCCGTACTTCACGCGGACCACCATATTCACGGAGGTTACGCGCGCGGGCGGCCGGGCCGTGGCACTCGTCGCCAAGCCCAAGATGATGTTCTTGATGCCGCCGGGATCGGTTGCGAGCGCCCAGCACCTGCTCTATCCGCGCTTCCGCCAGGCCGACGTGGTGGAGACCGCCGCCCGTTTGTTCGGCGAGCAGCGCCCAGCCGTTCTGTTCGTGCACGTAGCCGATCCGGATGACACAGGCCACAGGCGCGGCTGGATGAGCGAGGAGTATCTGCGGGTGATCGCCGCCGCCCCTGCCTTGATCGAGCGCTTCCTGCGTGCTTTTGACGATGCCGGGGTAGCGGCCCAGGCGCTGCTGATAGTTACCTCGGACCACGGCGGGCACGGCATCACCCACGGGACGAGCCGGCCCGAGGACATGACAATCCCGTGGATGGCGTTCGGCGGCGCGGCCCGGCGCGGGGTGGTCGTGGACCGGCGCATCGTCGTGTTCGATACCGCCGCGACCGCTCTGGCGGCGCTCGGCATTCCGATTCCGGGCGACTGGCAGGGCCGGCCGGTGCTGGAGGCGTTGCAGAGTCCGTAGCCCCGGCAGAACACGGAGGGGACGATGGCCATTCTTGTGAACGAGCACACCCGCGTTCTGGTCCAGGGCATCACCGGCTATCAGGGCGAGTTTCACACGCGCCGGATGCTGGAGTTCGGCACCAGGGTTGTGGCCGGCATCACGCCGGGGAAGGGTGGGCAGACTGTCGCGGGTGTGCCGGTGTTCGATACGGTCGCCGAGGCAGTAGCGCAGACCGGCGCCACCGCCTCGTGCATCTTCGTGCCGGCGCGGATGGCCAAGGATGCGGCGCTGGAGGCGATTGCCTCTCGGCTGGATCCGATCGTGATCATCACGGAGCACATCCCAGTGCACGACTCGATTGAGATGACCTCCGCGGCGCACGCAGCAGGCGTGCGCATCGTCGGGCCGAACGGGCCTGGTGTGGTCTCGCCCGGGAGGTGCAAGATCGGCATCATGCCGAACCACCTGTTCTCGCCCGGCGGCGTGGGCTTGGTCTCGCGCAGCGGCACGCTTACCTACGAGATCGTCGCCGGACTGACGCGGGCCGGCCTTGGCCAGAGCACCGCTCTGGGCCTGGGCGGCGACCCAGTTGTGGGGCTGACTTTCCAGGAGGCGGTGGCGCTCTTCGCGGACGACCCGGAGACCCAGGGGATCGTGATGGTGGGCGAGATCGGCGGCAGCGCCGAGGAGGAGGCCGCCCGCTTCATCAAGGCCTCGGTCCGCAAGCCGGTGGTGGGATACATCGCCGGCCGGACCGCGCCGCCGGGCAAGCGCATGGGCCACGCGGGCGCGGTTATCTCCGGGAGCGAGGGGGGGGCGCAGGCCAAGATCGAGGCGCTGGAGGCCGCGGGCGTCTCAGTGGTTTCGCTACCGGCTCGCGTGCCGGAGGTCTTGCGAGGGCTGCTGTAGTAGTAGACCAGGGAGTCCCGCCCGCGAGGAGCCACAGGCGGACCCAGGAGGGTGCGATGCTAGGCGGATTCCTTCTGCGCTGGATCTTCAACGCCATCGCCATCTACGTCACGACCAGGATCGTTACGGGCATCCGCTTGCCGGATATCGAGAGCGTTCTCATCGCGGCCCTGGTGCTGGGTTTGGTGAACGCCTCGATCCGCTGGTTTTTCCTGGTCCTTACGCTGCCGCTGAACATTCTTACCCTGGGGTTGTTCACGCTGGTGGTAAACGCGCTTATGCTGTACGTGGTCGCCGCGGTCACGCCGATGCAGATTGACTCATTCTGGTCGGCGTTACTGGGAGCGCTCTTAATTGCGATCATCAGCACCTTCCTCAGTCGCCTTGCCGGCCGCTAGCCAGGTGGAACGGCGCCCAGGCCCTCCCCGCGCCGCGCCTCCCCGAGCAGCCTCCCGCCGGCGCGGCGGCGTGCAGTTTGTGATCATCACCGGCCTCTCAGGCGCTGGGAAGTCCACCGTCATGAAGGTCTTCGAAGACCTCGGGTTCTTCTGCGTGGACAACCTCCCGCCCGCGCTCCTCCCGAAGTTCGCCGATCTGTGCCTGCACTCCGAGGACAAGGTCCGACGGGTGGCGGTAGTCATTGACATACGTGGCGGGGAGTTCTTCGACGATCTGTTTTCGGCCCTGCACCAAGTGGCCCGCCTGGGACTGCGGGCCGACATCCTCTTCCTGGACGCGGCCGACGACGTGCTGGTACGCCGGTTCAAGGAGACCCGCCGCAAGCATCCCCTAGCCCAGACCGGGCGCGTGCTCACCGGCATCCGCGCGGAGCGCCGCAGGCTGGAAGCGGTGAAGGGGCGCGCCCACCGGGTCGTTGACACGTCCACCCTGACGGTCAGGGAGTTGCGCGACGAGATCGCCTCTGCCTACCGGCGCGCCCGTACTCCCCGCCGCCAGCTCGAGGTCAGCATCGTGACATTTGGCTATAAGTACGGCATCCCCATTGACGCCGATCTCATCCTGGACGTGCGGTTTCTGCCCAATCCCCACTACCAGCCGGCGCTGCGTTCCCTGCCCGGTACCCACGCCCGCGTTCGGAAGTTCGTTATGGACCAGATACAGACACGCGAGTTCATTGCGCGGTTGAACGAGTTCGGTGACTACCTGCTGCCGCAGTTCGTTGCCGAGGGCAAGAACCACCTGACCATCGGCCTGGGATGCACGGGCGGGCGTCATCGCTCCGTTGTTTTGGGAGAGGAGCTGGCGCGACACCTGCGTCGCAGAGGCTACCGTGCCCGCGTCAGGCACCGCGATCTCCGCAAGGACGACCGGGACGCCGGGGAGTCGCAATGAGCGCGCCGCCGCGCAGCCAGTGGCAGCGCTGGCGGCGCTGGCTGGCGCCCGGCCTGGGCATCAAGCGGTGGGGACTGGTCATCGGCGCCGGGGTCCTCATCTTCAGCGCGGGCGTCTCGTTGATCGTCAACATCAAGTTCCTGGCGGAGTTCGACTCCGCGGTCTTCTCGCTCGCCGGCCTCCTCGATCGTATCAGCCGCGGGAGTGTCTCTCCGGTGGCGTTGGGAACGGCCGGGGTGCTGCTGGGCGTCCTGATCGCCCTGTTTGGCCTGCGGGGCACGCTGCGCTCGATTGACCGGGTTCTCTTTCCCACCGGCAGCCCTACGCTGGTCGAGGCCCTGCGCGAACACCGCCGGAAGCGCCGCGGACTGAACGTGGTGGCGCTCGGCGGCGGCACCGGGCTTGCCACGCTTCTGCGGGGCATCAAGCACTACACCTCCAACATCTCCGCGGTGGTAACGGTGTTCGACGACGGCGGATCGTCGGGCCGGCTGCGTCGGGAGCTGGGTATTCTGCCGCCCGGAGACATCCGCCACTGCCTGGTGGCGCTGGCCGAGGCCGAGCCGCTGATGACCCGGCTGTTCGAGTATCGGTTTCGCGGCGGCGGGCTCGACGGCCACGCCTTCGGCAACCTGTTCATCGCCAGTCTCACCGGCGTGACGGGTGACCTTGAACTGGCCGTGAAGGAGACCAGCAAGGTTCTCAAGATCCGGGGTCGCGTGCTGCCTGCCACCGGCCACGACGTGGTGTTGGTCGCCGAGCTCGCCGACGGCCGCATGGTAGAGGGCGAGTCCGTTATCACGGCCGCGCGCGGCCGGATCCGCCGCGTTTCCCTGCGTCCTCCAGACGTTTTCCCTCTCCCGGAGGTGCTGGAGGCGATCGCCGAGGCCGACCTGATCCTGCTCGGGCCCGGCAGTCTTTACACCAGCGTCATTCCCAATCTGTTGGTCCGTGGGGTGATCGAGGCGCTGCTGGAGTCCCAGGCGCCCCGGGTCTATATCTGCAACGTGATGACGCAGCCGGGCGAAACCGATGGGTACTCCGCTGCCGATCACGTGCGCGCGATCTTTGCACACACGGTACCGGGGTTGTTTTCCCACGTGATCGTCAACACCCAGGCCCCGCAGAACCAGGCCCTGCTCGACCGCTACATCACCCAAGGCAGCGTGCCGGTAGAGCCGACCCTATCCGAACTGGAGGCGATGGATTTGATTCCGGTTGGATTCCCTCTGATGAGTGAGGAGGAGCTGCTCCGCCATGATCCGCTTCGCCTGGCGACCGCCGTCCTGCGGGTGATGGAGATGGCCGGCGATCTGCCTGGGAGGTTCGCTCGCCGCCATGGATGACGCGCTCCCGCCTGCCGAGCCGTACCGGATCAAGGCCGTGGAGGGAATCCGACGGTTGACCCGGGACCAGCGCCTACGCGCGCTGGAGGCCGCCCACCACAACTTGTTCCTGGTCAAGTCCGAGGACGTCTACATAGATCTACTGACCGACAGCGGGACCGGGGCGATGAGCGACCGACAGTGGGCGGCGATGATGGCCGGCGACGAGGCCTACGCGGGAAGCCGGAGCTTCGATCGACTGGCGGAGTCCGTGGCCGAGGTGATGGGATTCCCCCACCTGATACCCGCGCACCAGGGACGGGGAGCCGAGCACGTCCTATTCTCAGCGCTCGTGGCTCCGGGCCAGCAGGTGATCGGCAACGTCCACTTCGATACCACGCGCGCCCACATCGAGCACCGGCAGGCGGTGGCGCTCGACCTGGCAGTGGAGGAGATCTACGACGCGCAGGACCGCTCGCCGTTCAAGGGCAACCTGGACGTCGAGCGTGCCGACGAGCACATCCGCAGGGTCGGCCGGGACGCGGTGCCGCTCATCCTGGTGACGGTGACCTGCAACTCCGGCGGCGGGCAGCCTGTTTCCATGGCGAACCTGACCGCGGTGCGGGCGCTGGCGGACCGCTGGGGAATACCGTTCTTCCTGGACGCATGCCGGTTCGCCGAGAACGCCTACTTCATCCAACAGCGGGAGCCGGGGTACGCGGGGAGGACGGCGGCCTCGATCGCGCGTGAGATGTGCGACCTCTCCGACGGCTGCACGTTCAGCGCCAAGAAGGACGGGCTCGCCAACATCGGCGGCTTCGCGGCGTTCCGCGACGTTGCGCTCTACCAGAAGGCGGTCCCGTGGGCGATCCTCTTCGAAGGGTTCACAACCTACGGCGGAATGGCAGGCCGCGACCTGGAGGCCATCGCGGTGGGTCTGAGGGAAGTGGTGGAGCAACCGTACCTGGAGTGGCGCATCGGCCAGGTAGCGAGGCTGGCCGAGGGCATGCTCGCGGCGGGCGTTCCATTGGTTGAGCCCTCAGGTGGACACGCGGTGTTCCTGGACGCGCGGCGGTTCTTGCCACACGTTCCACAGACGGCCTACCCCGCGCAGTCACTGGCCTGCGAGCTCTACGCCGACGGCGGTGTCCGCGGGGTGGAGGTGGGAGGCGTCATGGCCGGGCGCGATCCGCAGACGGGGCAGGAGCGCTTTCCCCGCCTGGAGATGGTCCGGCTGGCGGTGCCGCGCCGGGCCTACACCGACGCCCACATGGCCGTTGTCGTCCAGGCCGCCCGCCTCACGCTGGAGCGCAGGGCGGGGATCGGCGGCCTGCGGATCGTCCATGAGCCCCCGGTGCTCCGCCACTTCTCGGCGCACTTCGCTCCGGTGCCGCTCTCGGATCTGCCCCGGGGCCGGGAAGCGCGCGCGGCGTGGGGTTCTTGACACCCAGTGGCTGAAAGGATACGCTGGCGTAGGTTTGCGCTGAGGCCACCCGCGTACTGGAGAAGGGCATGCTGCTTCTAGACTGGCTCTATGTCGCGGCGTTTGCGGTTGTCGGCCTGCTGCTGGCCGCCATGTCGCTGGCCATCGTTTGGGTGTTGTCTCCCCGGTCGACATACCCCCAGAAGCGCATGACCTACGAATCAGGCATAGAGCCCATCGGCCAGGCCTGGGCGCAGTTCAACATCCGCTACTACCTGTTTGGGCTGGTTTTCGTGATCTTCGCGGTGGAGGTCATCTACCTATACCCCTGGGCGATTGTATTCCGGCAGCTCGGCAAGTTCGCGTTCTTCGAGATGCTGATCTTCCTGGTGGTGCTGCTGCTGGGCCTGGCCTACGCTTGGCGTAAGGGCGCGCTCGAATGGTCCTAGGACACCCTGCGGCGCATCGCCCCCGAGGAGTTCTGCGGTGAGCTGGGGGGCTGAGATCGCCAAGGCCGTTCTGGCCGCGGTCGGGATGTTCACCTTCCTGGCCATCGTGGCGGCGATGTTCGGCGTGCTGCTCGAGCGCAAGGTCGGCGGGTGGATTCAGTCCCGGCTGGGCCCCAAGCACGTCGGCCCGCAGGGCCTGCTGCAGACCCTGGCCGATACGCTCAAGCTGCTGCAGAAGGAGCACATAACCCCCCGGGCCGCGGACGCGCTGGTCTACAACACCGCCCCCATGGTCGTTACGACCGCCGGACTGATGGGCTGGCTGGTGATTCCGTTCGGCACGCTCGGAGGGACCGTGCTGGTCGTCCGCGACCTCAACATCGGCATTCTGTTCTTCGCGGCCATGGCCTCGATGACCGTGATCGGCATCCTGGCAGGCGGGTGGGCGTCCAACAACAAGTACTCGCTGCTCGGCGCGCTGCGGAGCGCCTCGCAGATGATCAGCTACGAGCTCCCCTTGGGGATAGCTCTCGTGGCCGTGGCCATGGAGGCCGGGACGCTTTCCACCGTGGGCATCGTCCGCGCGCAGGACGGCTGGATGGGGTCCTTCATCTTCCGACAGTTTCCCGCGTTCGTCATCTTCCTGGTCGCGGCCACCGCGGAGGTCAACCGCACTCCGTTCGACCTGCCCGAGGCGGAGTCCGAGCTGGTTGCGGGTTATCTATCTGAATACACGGGCATGCGCTTCTCCCTTTTCATGCTGGGCGAGTACGCCGAGATGTTCGCGATGGCAGCCATGACCACGACGCTCTTCTTGGGCGGGTGGAAGGGGCCGTTCCTGCCTCCTATTTTGTGGTTCTTCCTCAAGATGTACCTGGTGGTGTTTTTCATGATGTGGGTCCGTTGGACATTTCCGCGCTTCCGGCTGGACCAGCTTCTCAACCTGTGCTGGAAGGTATTGCTTCCGGCCGGTCTTGTCTGGATCCTCATCTCCGGTTACAGGATCACGTTCTAGCCCATGGGTACGCTGGCGGCATTTCTCATCTTGTCCGCGGTCACGCTGATACCCGCCGTCGTGGTGGTGACCTCCAAGAACATCGTTCGCAGCGCCCTGGCGCTCGTCCCGACTTTCCTGGGGATCACGGGCCTGTACGTCCTGCTGCAGGCGGAGTTTGTCGCCGGCATCCAGGTGCTGATCTACGCCGGCGCGATTACGGTGTTGATCCTCTTCGTAATCATGCTCACGGAAGGCGGGACAGGCATCAGGATTCGCCAGGTAAACGAGCAGGTGACTGTGGGCGCGCTGACAAGCGCCGCTCTGGCGGCGTTGTTGATCTGGGTGTTCCTGCGTACACCCTGGCCCCGGGGACCCGGAGCGCTGCCCGAATACACCGCGGAACAGATCGGCACAACCCTGCTCTCGTCCATGGTGCTGGTCTTTGAGGTCACAAGCCTGGTGCTGTTGATCTCACTTATCGGCGCCATCATCATCGCGCGGCGCGAGCGGTAGCGCGGGGAGGCCGGAGCATCGTGGCGCTTGGATTGACGCACTTCCTGGTGGTAAGCGCCCTGCTCTTTTGCCTGGGGCTCTACGGGGTGCTGACGCGGCGGAATGCGGTGGCGATCTTGATGGGCATCGAGTTGATGCTCAACGCCGCCAACATCAACTTGGTTGCCTTCAACAAGTACGTGGCGCCCGCGGCGCTCAACGGGCAGGTGTTCACGCTGGTAGTGATTACCCTGGCGGCCTGTGAGGTGGGCGTTGGCCTGGCGCTGGTCATGGCGACATATAGGAACCTTGAGACGGTTCAGGTGGACCGGATCAACATGTTGAAGTGGTAGCGATGCGCGACCTGGCCTGGCTGATTCCGCTCTTTCCCCTGGCTGCGTACGGGCTGATCACAGCCTTCGGTCGGCGTCTGCCCGGAGCGGGAAGCTACGTGGCGGTTGCCGGCATCGGGCTTTCCGGATTGCTTTCGATCGGCATCTTCGTCGAGATGCTGTTGGGCGCCCCGCCGGTGGAGATGACCGTGCGCTGGATGCTCCTGGGCAGCAGCCCCTTGGAGCTGGGGTTCCGCGTGGATCACCTCACCACCATCATGCTGCTGGTGGTTACGGTGGTCGGCTCGATGATCTTCACCTACTCGATCGGCTACATGAAGGGTGACCCGCGCTTCCCGCGCTTCTTCGCCTACCTCTCGCTTTTCGCGGCCTCCATGCTCCTGCTGGTGCTGGCGGACAATCTGCTCTTCCTCTACGCCGGGTGGGAGCTGGTGGGGTTGTGCTCGTACCTGCTGATCGGTTTCTACTTCGAGAAGCCCTCTGCCGCGCGCGCCTCGATCAAGGCCTTCCTTACCACGCGCGTGGGCGACTTCTTCATGTTCCTGGGCATCATGATCGTCTTCTTCACCCTCGGGACGTTCCGTTTCGAGGAGATCTTCGGACGCGTGCGCGAGGGAGCGCTCGCGGGGGCCGCGATCGGCGGGATTCCCTTGCTGACCCTGGCGGCGGTGCTGATCTTCGGTGGAGCGGTGGGCAAGTCGGCGCAGGTGCCGCTGCACACCTGGCTGCCCGACGCGATGGAGGGCCCCACCCCGGTCTCCGCGCTGATACACGCCGCGACGATGGTCGCCGCCGGCGTCTACTTGGTGGCGCGCACCTACACGATGTTCTTCGACTGGCCGGCCTCCGGAGCGCTCCACGGAAGCGCCGCATTGCAGACGGTGGCCTACGTGGGCGGGGTCACCGCCTTGATGGCCGCGACGATCGCCGTGGTCCAGGACGACATCAAGCGCGTGCTGGCGTACTCGACCATCAGCCAGCTCGGTCTGATGATGCTCGGCCTGGGAGTGCTGGGTTACGGAGCCGGCATGTTCCACCTGATGACGCACGCGTTCTTCAAGGCCCTGCTGTTCCTGGGCGCCGGCAGCGTGATCCACGCCATGCACACCAACGACATCAAGGCGATGGGCGGGCTCGCCCGCGCGATGCCGTCCACATACTGGACGTTCCTGATCGGCACCCTGGCGCTGGCGGGCGTGCCTCCGTTCGCGGGCTTCTGGAGCAAGGACGAGATCCTGCTGGAGGCGTTTCACCACAACACCGGCTTGTTCGTGATGGCCGCCCTGACCTCGTTCCTGACCGCGTTCTACATGTTCCGGGTCATCTTCTACACGTTCTTGGGTAAGCTGCGGAGCCACGACGCGCACCCACATGAGAGCCCGCCCGTCATGACCGGGCCGCTGTGGGTTCTGGCCGGCTTCTCCGCGGTGGTCGGTCTGGTCGGCGCGCCGTTCCTGGGAAGCCCGATCCACAAGTTCCTGCACTTCGAGGGCGTGGCGGTCGTGCCGTTCAGCGCCGGGCTTGCCCTCGTCTCCACCGCCATCGCCGGAGGTGGCATCCTGGCGGCGGCGGTCGTGTACCGCTGGGGGCTGGTCCCATCATCCGCGCTGCGCCGCGCCGCCGGCCCGTTGCACACGCTGGTGGTCCGCAAGTACTACTTCGACGAGTTCTATGCCCTGGCGTTCGTGCGCCCCACGCTCTGGATTGCCCGCTCGCTGCGGGTCTTCGATGTCTACGTGATTGACCTGCTGGTAAACCTGATCGGGTTTGGCGTCGTCGCCATGGCTCGGCTGTACCGGTTGTTCGATCTGTACGTGGTAGACGGCGTGGTCAACCTGGTGGGCTGGACGGCCAAGGCGCTCGGTGGAACGTTGCGCTACATTCAAACCGGCCGTGCGCAGAATTACCTGCTTGCGATCGCGCTGGGCGTGATCGTGATCGTGGCCGCGGGGCTGTTGCGGTAGTTCGGGCCGGGCGCCGCCTGGGGAAGAGGGGGAAGGGACTCGAATGGAACGCTACCTGCTGACAATCACGGTGTTCCTGCCGCTGCTCGGCGGGTTGATAATCCTGCTGATCCCGAAGGGCCGGGGCGAGCTGATGAAGTGGGTGGCCGCCGCCGCCGCCGGGCTCGCCTTCCTGGTGTCGCTGTGGCTCCTGGGGCCGTTCGAGATCGGCAGCGCCGGCATGCAGCTCCAGGAGCGCTACCTGTGGATCCCCGGGATCGGGATCAACTACCACCTCGGTGTGGACGGGCTGAGCCTTCCGCTGCTGATCATGACCACCCTGCTGTCCCTGCTTTCGGTCATCTACTCGTGGCGCGTCGAGATGCGGCTCAAGGAGTACCTGTTCCTGTTCCTGCTGCTCGAGACCGGGACGTTGGGCGTCTTCGTGGCGCTGGACTTCTTCCTGTTCTTCGTGTTCTGGGAGATCACGCTGGTGCCGATGTACCTCCTGATCGGCATCTGGGGCGGTCCGCGCCGAGAGTACGCGGCGATCAAGTTCTTCCTTTACACCCTCGTGGGCTCGCTGGCGATGTTGCTGGCGATCATGCTGCTCTACTTCAACGCCGAGCCCCGCACGTTTGGGATCCTCGAGCTGATCCAGCAGCAGCCGCTGGCCCAGGTGCCGGCGCTCGCGGCGCTGGCGTTCTGGGGCTTCTTCCTGTCGTTTGCGATCAAGGTGCCGATGTGGCCGTTCCACACCTGGCTTCCGGACGCGCACGTGGAGGCGCCTACCGCCGGCAGCGTCATCCTGGCGGCCGTCCTACTGAAGATGGGGACGTACGGTTTCGTCCGGATCAGTCTGCCGATGCTGCCGGAGACCTTCAAGCTGTTCGCCTTCCCGATCGCGATCCTGGCGCTGATTGGGATCGTCTACGGAGCTCTCGTGGCCATGGCGCAGACCGACCTCAAGAAGCTGGTCGCCTACTCCAGCGTCAACCACATGGGGTACGTGATGCTGGGCGTCTCTGCCGCCGCGGCCGCGGTGGGTGTCCCGGAGAAGGCGTACGCCGCCACGATCGCGCTCAATGGGGCCGTATTCGAGATGATCGCCCACGGCATCATTACCGGCGCGCTGTTCCTCATCGTTGGGGTGATCTACGACTACCGGGCGCACACCCGAGGCGTGGATGAGTTCGGAGGGCTGGGCGCCAGGCTCCCGCTCTATACCGGCGTCACCATGATGGCTATGCTGGCCTCGATGGGCCTGCCGGGTTTGATGGGGTTCGTGGCCGAGTTCCTGATCTTCGTGGGATCGTTCGGCGTGTTCCCCGAACTGACCGCCCTGGCGGTCACCGGCGTCATCTTCTCGGCCGCGATGTTCCTGTGGACCATCCAACGCATCTTCCTGGGCCCGCTCAACCCCAAGTGGGCCGATCTGCCCGATCTCGACCGGCGCGAGATAATATCCCTGGCTCCGCTGGCCGCGCTCATGCTGGCCTTCGGGGTCTACCCGCGGCCGCTTCTGGACATGATAAACGTGGCGATGACGAGCCTGGTAGCCGTGCTGCGGTAGGGATTCCCGATGCCGATACCGATTGAAGACATCTGGTCACTCGTCCCCGAGTTCTGGCTGGTAGGGCTGGGACTGTTGTTGGTGCTCCTCGACCTCTTCCTGCCCGGTGACCGCAAGCGCCTGGTGGGATGGGCGGCCGTCGTGGGGCTGCTTCTTGTCCTGATGCCCATTCTCGGGATGCTTGGCACGCCCGCCCGCACCGTCTTCTTCAACGCCTACGCGGTGGACGGTTTCGCGATCTTCTTCAAGCTCATCGCCGTGGTAGCTACAATCCTGGTCATCCTGTCTACCATGGACGCGCTTCGAGGACACACGAGCTTCGAGGGCGAGATGTACGTGCTGCTGACCTTCGCGGCGCTGGGCGTGTGCCTGATGGCGGCCAGCGCCGATCTGATCCTGCTGGCGCTGTCGATCGAGTTCGTCAGTCTCTCCTCGTACGTCATGGCCGGGTACTTCAAGTCCGACCCCCGGAGCAACGAGGCCGGGATCAAGTACTTCTTGTTCGGCGCCGTCTCCTCGGCGGTGATGATCTACGGCTTCTCAATTCTCTATGGCCTGACCGGAGAGACCAACCTCTACGCCATCGCCGATCGTGTTCGGACCGCGCCCCAACCCGCCCTGGTGCTGGCGGTGGGCATGGCGCTGGCCGGTCTCGGGTTCAAGGTCTCGATGGTTCCGTTCCACCAGTGGACGCCGGACGTCTACGAGGGCGCGCCGACGCCGGTGGCGGCATTTCTGTCCGTGGCGTCCAAGGCGGCTGGGTTCGCGGCGCTGGTCAGGTTCCTGATGGTCGCCATCGATCCGGGTCCGGTGGACTGGGTCGCGCCGATCGCAGTCCTCTCCGCGGTGAGCATGACGCTCGGCAACCTGCTGGCCCTGCCGCAGCGCAACATAAAGCGGATGCTGGCGTACTCCAGCATCTCGCACGCGGGCTTCCTGCTGATGGGGGTTGCGGCCCACCGTGGCGACTTCGGCGCCCCCGGCCTGCTGATCTACCTGCTGGCGTACACGTTCACGAATCTGGGCGCGTTCTTCGTCGCGATAGCCGTAGGAGGAAGGTTGGGTTCGGACGAGATAGCGGGTTACGCCGGCCTGGCGCAGCGCTCGGCCGGCCTAGCCGCCGTCATGGCGCTGTTCATGCTGTCGCTGACCGGCATACCGCCCACGGGCGGGTTCCTCGGCAAGTTCTACATCTTCGGCGCGGCGGTCAACAACGGGCTGCTGTGGCTGGCCGTGGTGGCGGTGATCAACAGCGTGGTGGCGCTGTACTATTACATGAACGTGATCCGGGTCATGTACCTGCTCCCGGCCCCCTTGGGTGGATCTATGACCGGGCCGGTGCCCCTGCGCCTGGCCCTTGGGATAGCGGCGCTGGGTACGCTGGTGATAGGGATCTTCCCGCAGCCGTTTCTCACCCTCGTCGGGGCGGCCGCGATGCTGCTGCGGATGTAGCTCTGCGGGGCTCGATAGAACGACGGAAACCCGCGCGGTGGTTGGATTTCGGCCCATCTTGACGGGTCAAGGGGGGTCTGTTAGTCTGAGTTGTGGAGTGAGCCCCCGGGGCGCTGCGTCCTGGGGGTTTATTGCTGGCTGGATTCTAGGGAGCCGGGGGCCATGGGAGAAAAGAACCCAGCAGGTCACAAGGACGACCACCGCACCGGCGAGCACTTCCTGAAGGTCATCGCCGACCGGGAGCGCGAGCTTGAGGCCCAGATTGCGGCCGCCCGCGACGAGGCCGCGGCCATCGTCGCCCAGGCGCGGGGTCAAGCCGAGCAGATCGCCCGCGACGCCCGCTCCGAGGCCGCCCGATTGGCAGGCGAGTCGGAGAGGCAGGTCGCCGAAGAGGCCCAGCGGATCCAGCACGAGGCCCAGGCCCGCGCCGAGCGCGAGGTCGAGAACCTGCGCAAGCGGGCGGCGGGCCGGCTCGAGGCGGCGGTGGCAGGCGTGGTGGAGCACGTGGTCACGGGCGGCGAATGATCGTCGAGATGCGCCGGGTGCTGGTCTTCGGCCCCAAGCGGCTGCTCGGCGGGGTCGTGGAGGAAGTCCAGCGCATCGGATCTCTGCACATCGATCGAGTCGAGGCCCCGGACGGATCTGTCAGTGCGGTGCGGCTCGACGAGGAGGCCTCGGCGGCACAGGCGGCGATCGAGCGCGCCCACCACCGCGCCTCCGGTTTGCTCATCCTGCTTCCGGCCGTGCCCCCGGCGCCGGGCGACTCCGCGGCGGCTTCCCTGGCGGATGGCGACCCATCGGATTCCGAGGCGCTCGCGGATCCCGAGACGCTCGACGCGGCGCTGGCCGGTATCGAGACCGAGGTGGCGGCCCTTACCCGGCGGCGGCTCGAAGCCGAGGAAGAGCTCGATCTGATCCAGACCTACGAGAGCGCGCTCCGCGTGCTCTCCCCGCTGCTCGGCGCGCTTTCGGGCAGCCGGGCCCTGGAGTCCGTGGGTTTCATCCTGCGCGGCAAGGACCTCTCGGTCGTCACCTCACTGCGCAACCATCTCAGCGAGTTGACCGGCGGCCGCATCGAGGTGGCCAGCCGCACGATCGAGGAGGGCAAGATCGGCGTTGTCGTGGCGTTTCTGCACCGCGACGCGGAGACGATCCGAGGATGGCTCACCAGGGCGGGGATCAGCGAGCTGCGCCTGCCCGCCCGCTTCTCCGCTGAGGGGCCTGCCGAGGCGGTGCGCCAGATGGAGCGTCGGCGCGCCGAGCTGCCGGGCGAGCTGGCCGGCATCACCGCGTCGCTGGCCGATGTCTCTCGCCGGCACCGCCCCATGGTGGAGGCGCTGCTGGCGCTGGCCACCGATCGGCTCGCGCAGTTCCGCGCGATGGTTCATCTTGCACAGTCGCACTACGCCTTCATCCTGCACGGCTGGGCGCCTGCCGATCGCATAGCCGAAGTGCGCGGCACATTGCAGGCCAGGTTCGGTCGCGACGTGCTCGTTCAGGACCTGCCGGCCGATCCACACGACGCCGCGGCGGTGCCGGTAATGCTGGACAACCCCTCGGTGATCAGGCCGTTCCAGCGCATGCTGGGGTTGTTCAAGCCGCCGCGGTACGGGACGCTGGACCCCACGATCTATCTGGCGGTCTTCTTTCCGGTGTTCGTCGGGATGGTCATCGGTGACGTGGCATACGGCTCCATGCTGTTCGCACTCGGCTGGTGGATGCGCGGCAAGGCCCGCCGTGGAGAGGCCTGGGACGTCGCACTGGGCAGCATCAAGATGGGGATGCGCATCACCCCAACAGTGCTTGCCGACATCTCGTGGGTCATCCGGGTTATGGCCACGTGGGTGATCCTCTTCGGGGTCCTCTATCTCGAGATCTTCGGCAATCTTATCGAGCACCACTTCGGGTGGCATCCGATCTTCAATCGCGTGACCCAGGCAACCGCCTTCTTCTACATGACCGTGGCCGTCGGCGCTGTGCAGGTGGCGCTGGGGTACTTTCTCCACATGGTGCTGGCGGTGCGCCACCGTCACCTGGTTGGGGTGTTGGAGTCCCTGGCGATGCTCTGCGGCGTCGCCGCCCTGCTCCTGCTGCTTGGGGGCATGGGCAACATCGTCCCGCCGAGCCTGATGGGACTGGGCGTCGTGCTGGCCGGAGGGTTCCTCGCGTTCTTTCTGGTCGGGGTCGTGCTCAAGCCGTTCTCGCTCATGTGGTTGCTCGAGGTGATCTCCGGCATGGGCAACGTGCTCTCATACGCCCGGTTGTTCGGCGTGGGCCTGGCGGCGGCAGTGCTTGCGAACGTGTCCAACGAGCTGGGCGGCGCAATGGGGCCGGTGTGGGTCGGCGTGGTCGCCGGCATGCTCATCCAGATGATCTTCTTCGCGTTCACGTTCGCCGGCCACGTCATCCAGCCCGCCCGGTTGAACTGGGTCGAGTTCCTGACCAAGGTGAAGTACCATGATGAGACAGGCAACTCATATCAGCCGCTGCACAAAACAGGAGGTGACTAGTTTGAAGAAGGCGGTGTTCATCGTCTTGACGTTGAGTGTGATGCTGCTCGCGACCGCGTCGGTCGCGCTGGCGGCTGAAGCCCCGGCTGCGGAGGTCAAGCAGATCACGATGGCTCACGGGCTGCTGGGGCTGGCCGCGGCGCTGGCGGTGGCGTTCGGCGCGATTGGAACCGCGTGGGCACAGTCGCGCATCGGCGCGGCCGCGGCCGGCGCCATGGCCGAGCGCCCGGAGATCGGCGGCCAGATGCTGATCTTCCTGGTCCTTCCGGAAACCATGATCATCCTTGGTTTCGTCATCGCTTTCTTCATCGTCCAGAAGATCTAGGACCGGGCAATGGCGGGAACGGATTCTGAGCTGATTGCGCTGCTCGAACGCGAGGCCACCTCCGAGCGCGAGCGGCTCCTGGCGGAGGCCGAGGCGCAGGCTGATGCCATCCGGGCCGAGGCACACCGCGCGGCCGATGAGGGACTCGCAGCGACACGGGAGCGGCTCCAGGCCGACGCGCGCGCGGCGCTGGTCAAGGCGAAGAGCACCGCGATGCTGCGGGCCTCGTCGCTGGTTCTGCAGGCCAAGGAGGACGAGATCTCCCGCGTGTTCGCGCAGGCTTCCTCCGCCCTGGAGTCGCTGGCCGCCGACGTCCGGCGCTACCCGGAAGTCCTGCGCCGGCTCATCGAAGAGGGGCTGGCGGCCCTGAGTGGCCGTGGCGTTGTGTCGGTGGCCCCTGCGGACCAGAAGATGGCCGAGGCGCTGATCCGCGAGCACGGGTGGGAGGCGACTAACTGCGCCGACCCTGCGATCAGCGGCGGGGCGCGTCTCTCTTCGCCCGACGGGCGCCTCGTAGTGACAAACACCCTGGCCTCACGGCTCGGCCGCGCGCGACCGGCGCTGGCGGCCGAGGTGGCCAGGAAGTTGTGGGGGTAGCGGTCCGGCGCGATGCCTGACTTTCCGTACATCAACGCGCGGGTGCGCGCGATGCGCAGCCGGCTGCTGACCGCCGCGCAGCTCGATGAGCTGCTGGGGTTCACGACGCTGCCGGCGTTCCTGCAGGCCATGGCCTCCACGCCTTACGCCGGCGACCTCCAGGAGGCCCTCGTGCGATTCGAGGGCGTCCGGGCCGTGGACGAAGCACTGGCCAGGAACCTACGGCGCACCACGCGGAAGATCCTGGGGTTCGCCGACGGCCGGCCCCGGGCGCTGATCGAGGTGGTCCTGCTGCGGTGGGACCTGGTGAACCTCCGGGTAATAGTGCGCGGCAAGCATGCCGGCCGGTCGGACGGCGAGGTGATGGCAGCGCTGCTGCCCGCGGGCACGCTGGGCGAGGCCGCCCTCAAGGAGATGGTCGCAGCGCCCGACATCGCCGGCGTGGTCGGCACGTTGGAGGCGGTGGGGCATCCCTTCGCGCAGGTAGCGGCCGAGGCCATGGCGGGTTATGCCGGGAACCAGGATCTCCTCGCTTTCGAGCTGCTGTTGGATCGCGCCTATGTCGAGCGCGGCATGCGGCAAACCCGGGGGCGCAGCAGCGACGCGACGGTGCTCCGCGAGGTGCTCCACGCCGAGATAGACGCGGCGAACGCCAAGACCGCGCTCAAGCTGGACTCGGCCGAGGGGCTGGACGAGGAGGCGCGGCTGCGCTTCTTCATTCCCGGCGGCGTGATGCTCCCTGCGGAGCTGTTCCTGGCCCTGTCCGCACCGAGCACGCGGGCGTCGGCCTGGCAGAAGTTGCGGCTCAGCGGCTTTCCGATCCGCGACCTCCCGGAGACCCCGATCGAGTTTGAGCGTGCCCTGGATCTGGCGACGGCGCAGGCGCTGGCCGGGCGCTATCGTGGCGATCCGCTCGGACTGGACATCGTGATCGGGTACCTGGCGCTGAAGACCTACGAGGTGGCCAACCTCCGCCTGGTGGCGCGGGGTGCGTTCCTGGGGCTGCCGCGCGAGGCGGTGCGGCGGGAGATGGTCCGTGTTTAGGCTGGCGGTGATCACCGACCCCGAGACGGCTACCGGCTTCCGGCTGGCGGGTGCCGAGGTGCGGGAGGCCGGTACTCCTGCGGAGGCATTGGAGCACCTGCGCCACTTCGTAACGCTGGACTACGGGTTGGTCGCCGTGAACGAGACGCTGCTGGAGGGCGCCAAGGAAGAGCGCGCGCGTCTGCTGCGCGACCGCGATCTCCCCATCATCGTTCCGTTTCCGGCGCCCCACGCCCAGATCGAGGGCGGCGAGGCGTACGTGGCGCGCCTGGTGAAAGAGCACATCGGTTTCTATGTGAAGTTGCGCTAGCGGACGGCCGGAGTGTATGGAGGGACTGCCATGACGATCCAGGGCAACATCATCAAGATCGCCGGGCCGGCGGTCATCGCCCGGGGGATCCCCGGAGCGCGCATGTACGATCTGGTGCACGTGGGCCACGAGGGCCTGCTGGGCGAGATCATCCGCCTCGATGGGAACACCGCGTTCATCCAGGTCTACGAGGACACCTCGGGCCTGATGATCGGCGAGCCCGTCGCGAGCACCGGCGCGCCGCTGGCGGTCGAGCTCGGCCCCGGGCTGCTGACCGGTATCTTCGACGGGATCCAGCGGCCGCTCGCCAGCCTCCGCGCGCAGAAGGGCGACTTCCTCGCGCGCGGCGCCGTCACCGAAGCGCTGGATCGCTCGCGGCGGTGGGCGTTTTCCCCGGCCGCAACCCCCGGGACGCGGGTGGGCCCCGGCGACGTGATCGGGACCGTGACTGAGTTCGGGTTTGAACACCGCATCATGGTGCCGCCGTCTTCCCGCGGCGGCGAGGTCACCCAGATCCACGCGGGTGAATTCACGGTGGACGACGTGATTGCCCGCCTCTCCGACGGCACCGAGCTGCGCTTGATGCACCGCTGGCCGGTACGCGTGTCGCGGCCGGTGGCGCGGAAGCGCGATCCACGCGAGCCGTTCATTTCGGGGCAGCGCATCATTGACGTGCTGTTCCCGGTGGCAATGGGCGGGGCGGCCTCGATCCCGGGCCCGTTCGGTTCCGGCAAGACCGTCATGCAGCAAACGCTGGCCAAGTGGTCCAACGCCGACGTCATCGTCTACGTGGGCTGCGGCGAGCGTGGCAACGAGATGACCCACGTGCTGGACGAGTTCCCCGAGCTGGAGGATCCGCGCACCGGGCGGCCCCTGATGGAGCGCACGGTGATCATAGCCAATACTTCCAACATGCCGGTGGCGGCGCGTGAGGCCTCGGTCTACACCGGCATTACCATGGCGGAGTACTGGCGCGACCAGGGGTACAAGGTGGCGGTGATGGCGGACTCGACCAGTCGCTGGGCCGAGGCGATGCGCGAGATATCCTCGCGGCTGGAGGAGATGCCCGCCGAGGAGGGATACCCGCCATACCTGTCCAGCCGGCTGGCCGCCTTCTACGAGCGGGCCGGCCGCGCTGTTTGCCTGGGGCAACCCGAGAGGGATGGCTCGGTGACGGTTGTGGGCGCGGTCTCTCCACCCGGTGGTGACCTATCCGAGCCGGTGACGCAGGCGACGCTGCGCATCACAGGGACGTTCTGGTCGCTGGACGCCGGGCTTGCCAACCGGAGGCACTTCCCGGCGATCCACTGGCTGCGGTCGTACAGCCTCTACACCCCGTTGTTCAAGGAGTGGTACCGGGAGCACATGCCCGAGGATTTCGAAACGCTGCGCGACCGGGCCTCGGCGCTGCTCCAGCGGGAGGCGGAGCTGCAGGAGATCGTGCAGCTCGTCGGCCCCGACGCGCTGCAGGACGACCAGCGGCTGGTGATCGAGGTCGGCAAGATGCTGCGCGAGGATTTCCTGCAGCAGTCCTCGTTCTCCGAGGTGGACGCCCACTGCCCGATGGACAAAGCCTGCGGCATGTTGAGGGCGATCCTGGTGTTCTACGACGAGGCGGGCGCGGCCCTACGGAGCGGCATGCCGATGGACGAGATCCTTAACCTCAAGCAGGTTGAGGAGATCGCCCGCCTGAAGGAAGTGCCCAAGGACGAGTTTGGGGCACACATCCAGTCCTGGTTTGGGAAGCTGCCCGAGGCCTTCGGGGCGAAGGCTCCAGCAGGAGGTGCGTAGCGCGATGTCGCTGGCTACCAAGCAGTACCGGTCCATCTCTTACATCTCGGGCCCGCTGCTGTTCGTCGAGGGTGCGCGCGACCTGGCCTACGGCGCCATCGTGAACATTCACATGGCTGAAGGCGGCATACGCGGGGGCCAGGTGATCGAGATTTCGGAGAAGAACGCGGTGATCCAGGTCTTCGAGGAAACCGCCGGGCTGGACCTGGACCGCACGTCCGTGAGCCTGCGCGAGGACGTGGCGCGAATCGCCTGCTCGCGCGACATGATAGGCCGGCGGTTCAGCGGGCTGGGCGATCCTATTGACGGCCTCCCACCGATCATTCCCGAGAAACGGCTGCCCATCATCGGCACGCCCATAAACCCAGTGGCCCGGCAGCGGCCGCAGGAGTTCATCCAGACCGGCATCTCCTCCATTGACGGTCTCAACACGCTGGTACGCGGGCAGAAGCTTCCGATCTTCTCGGGCGCCGGGCTGCCGCACAACGAGATCGCCGCGCAGATCGCGCGTCAGGCCAAGGTGCTGGGAGGGGGCGAGGAGTTTTCGGTCGTCTTCGCCGCGATGGGGATCACCCAGCGTGAGGCGGCCTACTTCATCGAGCAGTTTGAGGCAACGGGCGCGCTGGCCCGCAGCGTGGTCTTCCTCAACCTGGCCGACGACCCGGCGATCGAGCGGCTGATGACCCCGCGCATGGCGCTGACCACCGCCGAGTTCTTGGCCTTCGATCTCGACATGCAGGTCCTGGTTATCCTCACGGACATGACCAACTACTGTGAGGCGCTTCGTGAAATCGGCGCGGCGCGCGAGGAGATCCCGGGCCGGCGCGGTTACCCCGGCTATATGTACACCGACCTGGCGATGATCTACGAGCGGGCAGGCCGCGTGCTCGGCCGCAAAGGCTCTATCACGCAGATACCGATACTGACCATGCCCGACGACGACATCACCCACCCCATCCCTGACCTGACCGGCTACATCACCGAGGGACAGATCGTACTCAGCCGCGCGCTGCACCGCAACGGCGTCTACCCGCCGATCAACCCGCTGCCCAGTCTCTCGCGCATGATGAACGACGGCATCGGCCCCAACCGGACCCGCGCCGATCACGCCAACGTCAAGGACCAGCTCTTCGCCTCCTATGCCAACGGCGTGGACCTGCGCCGGCTGGTGGCCATCATCGGCGAGGAAGCGCTCACCGACCAAGACCGGCTCTACCTCAGGTTCGCGGAGGAGTTCGAGCGCCGCTTCCTGGGCCAGGGTGAGACCGACCGGACCATCGAGGAGACGCTTGCCATGGGCTGGAGGCTGCTCTCGGGCTTCCCCCGCGGCGAGCTGAAGCGCGTCAAGCAGGATCACGTGAACAAGTACTACGGCGAGCAGATGGAGAAGATCTGGGAGGATAGGACCACCCGGATCTAGCCCGGGCAGGGCGAGGACGGAGAACCCACGGCATGGCAGAGGTGATCAGCCCAACCCGGATGAACCTGCTGGCGCGGCGCAACCAGTTGCGCGTCGCGCAGCAGGGCGTGGATCTCCTCAAGCGCAAGAGGGACGCGCTGGTTGCCGACTTCTTCAAGATCGTTCGCGAGTCGCTCGCAGCCCGCGAGTCACTTTCCGCCGCCTGCCGCGATTCGTACGTCGCGCTCTCTCTGGCCAAGGCCTGGGAGGGCAGGGAGGCGCTGGAGGCGGCCGCGCTCTCGGCGGGCCGCGACATCCTGATGGACATCGAGATCCGCAGCCTCTGGGGCACCCGGATTCCCGAGGTGACGCTGCCCGAGGTGCGCCGGCCGTTGCTGGAGCGGGGTCAGAACCCCGTCGCCACCAGCGCCCGGACCATCGAGAGCGCCTCCAACTTTGAGGAGGTGCTCGCGTCCATCATTGCAGTGGGTGCAACCGAGGTCAAGCTCCGCAGGATAGGCGAGGAGATCAAGAAGACCACCCGCCGCGTTAACGCGCTGGAGCAGGTGGTCATACCGCGGCTTGCCGCCGAGACCCGCTACATCGCTTCGGTGCTGGAACAGCGCGCCCGAGAGGACGTCTTCCGCCTTAAGCGCATCAAGAAGAAGCTCGAGGCCAAGAAGAGCGGTGCATAACGAGGAGCGGAGCGGGCGTACCCCAACGCTGGCGGCTGCTCGCTGGCCGGCAGCCCTGGCCCTCGTGCTGGCGCTGGTAGGCTATCTGGTTGTGGCACAGGTTCGGACCGAGTGGCAGATCCGGCGAACCCTGCGCATCCCTTCCACGCAACTGGAGGAGCTGGCCTTCCTGCTCCGGGATCAGGAGCGCGGCCGCGCGGCGCTGGAGTCCCAGGTCGCCGAGCTGCGGGGCCGGCTGGTGGCATACGAGAGGGTCTCGGCCGAAGGCCGAACCACGGCCGCGAAGATGAGCCGCGACCTTGCGGAGCTTCGGGCGCTGGCGGGCATCACGGCGCTGGTGGGCCCTGGGATAACGGTGGAACTGAACGACAGCACGCGGCCGCCCCAGGCCGGCGAGGATCCCAACAAGACCATCCTGCACTATTCAGATATCCAAGGCGTGGTCGCGGAGCTGTGGGCGGCGGGTGCCGAGGCGATTGCGCTGAACGGCGAGCGGATCGTGGGCACCACCGGGATCTCCTGCGTCGGCACCACGATTCTCGCCAACACCAAACGCCTGGCTCCGCCCTTCCTGATCGAGGCGGTGGGCGAGCCCAAGCAGTTGGTCCAGGTCCTGCGGCGGAACGGCGGAGCGATTGAGCTGTTGACGGCGTTCGGTTTCCCGGTGAAGGTGGCGCCTCGCGAACTCGTGGAGTTGCCGCCCTACCGCGGTACCTTCCGTTTTGAGCACGCCTCTGTCGAGGGGAAGGAGTAGGGACGATGTGGCTGCCGATCATCGGACTGGTTCTGGGTGTCGCCCTGGGATTTCTGTTCTCGGTGCAGATCCCGCTGGGGTATGTCAAGTACACCGCGATCGCAATTCTCGCGGCGATAGACACCACCCTGGGCGGGCTGCGGGCGCAACTGGAAGACCGGTTCGACCTCATGATCTTCCTCACGGGGTTCGTGGTCAACGCCTCGTTCGCAGCGCTGTTGGCCGGGATCGGCGACCTCCTGGGGCTGGACATCTACCTGGGCGCGGTAATCGCGTTCAGCATCCGGATCTTCGACAACATCGGGTTCATCCGGCGTGATCTTATTGCACGTCACACGAAAGGTGGGAGATAGCAATGACAGTCCGCATTGGCATCAACGGGTTCGGCCGCATCGGCCGTCTGGCGCTTCGGGCGATGCGCGAGCGGTATCCCGACCAGGTTCAGGTGGTGGCGATCAACGACATCGCCGACCTGGAAACGAACGCACACCTTTTCAAGTACGACTCGAACTACGGCACCTATCCCGGAGCGGTGGGGGCACGCGACGGCAAGCTGGTAGTGGACGGAGGCGAGATCGCGGTGTTCGCCGAGCGCGACCCGGCCGCGATCCCGTGGTCGCAGGCGGGCGCCGAGGTCGTGATCGAGTCCACCGGCCGCTTCACCGCCGCCGACAAGTCGCGGGGGCATCTGCAGGGCGGGGCCAAGAAGGTCATCATCAGCGCCCCGGGCAAGGGTGAGGACATCATGATCAATATGGGCGTCAACCACGAGCTCTACGACCCCAAGCAGCACGCAATCATCAGCAACGGCTCGTGCACCACCAACGGGCTCTCTGTCACCGCCAAGGTTCTCAGCCGCCGGTTCGGGATTAAGCGGGGATTCATGACCACGGTCCACTCGTACACCAACACCCAGCGCATCCTGGACGTGGTCAGCGACGACCTGCGCGAGGCGAGGGCGGCGGCGCTGAACATCATCCCCACGAGCACCGGCGCCGCCAAGGCGATCTTCCTGGTGCTGCCGGAGCTGAAAGGGAAACTGACGGGAATCGCGCTGCGCGTCCCCACGCCCACCGTGTCCGTCGTGGACCTGGTTGTGGAGCTGGAGAAGCCGACCACCGCAGAGGCGCTCAACGCCGCCTTCAAGCAGGCGGCCGACGGCGAGATGAAGGGCTACCTCGGGTACAGCGAGGTCCCGCTGGTCTCCATGGATTTCAAGGGCGATTCGCGATCGGGCATCGTGGACGGCCCGCTGACCATGGTGATGGGCGACACCCTGGCCAAGGTCATGACGTGGTACGACAACGAGTGGGGGTACGCGTGCCGGATCGCCGACCTGGTGCACTACATGGCGGAGCGCGGCCTGTAGGTGTCCTGACGATGAAGAAGACGGTGCGTGACATCGATGTGTCCGGGCGGCGCGTGCTGGTGCGCTGCGACTTCAACGTTCCGATGGAGGGCGGCCGGATCACCGACGACCGCCGGATTCGCGAATCGCTGCCGACCATACAATACCTTCTCGAGCGCGGCGCGCGTGTGATCCTGGCCTCCCACTTTGGGCGGCCCAAGGGACGCGCAGACCAGGCCTTCACCCTGGCGCCGGTCGCCGAACGCCTCGGGACGCTGCTGGAACGGCCCGTCCCGCTGCTGCCGGACTGCGTCGGGCCTGCGGTTGAGGACGCGGTCGCGCGCTTGGTCGCGGGCGACGTGGTCCTGCTCGAGAACCTGAGGTTCCACGCGGAAGAGGAAGCCAACGATCCGGCTTTCGCCGCTCAACTCGCGGGTCTGGCCGACCTGTACGTGAACGATGCTTTCGGGACCGCCCACCGGGCGCACGCCTCTACGGCCGGCGTTGCCGCGCACCTGCCTGCGGTGACCGGGCTGCTGCTGGAGAAAGAGTTGGCGCACCTCGGCCAGGCGCTGGACTCGCCGATCCGGCCGTTCGTCGCCATCCTGGGCGGGAAGAAGGTGTCCGACAAGATCGGGGTGATACGGCACCTGCTGGATCGCGCGGACACGCTGCTGGTGGGTGGAGGGATGGCGTACACTTTCCTGCGCGCGCAGGGCCGTGAGATCGGCGCCTCGATCTGCGAGCAGGACTCCCTGGGGCTCGCCGCCGATCTGCTGGCCGAAGCCGCCCGCAGAGGAGTGGGGTTTGAGCTTCCCGTGGACGTGGTGGTGGCAACGGCGGTGGAGGCCGGCGCCGACCACCAGGTGGTGGATGCCGCCGCAATTCCCCCGGGCTGGGCAGGCGTGGACATCGGCCCCAGGACCGCCGCGCTGTTCGCCGGCATCGTCCGGGGCGCCGGCACGGTCCTATGGAACGGCCCGATGGGTGTCTTCGAGATCCCCGCGTTCGCCGGCGGCACGCGGGCCGTGGCCGAGGCCATGGCGGACTCCTCCGCGGTCACGGTGGTGGGAGGCGGCGACACCGCGGCCGCTGTCGAGGCGTTCGGTCTGGCCGGCCGCATGACCCACATCTCCACCGGCGGCGGGGCGTCGCTCGAGTTCCTGGAGGGCCGGGAGCTGCCGGGAATCGCGGTGCTGCAGGATGCGTAGGGGGATGCGCACGCCGCTCATAGCCGGCAATTGGAAGATGCACGCGACCGTGGGCGAGGCGCGCGACCTGGCCACGGCGGTGGCGTCCGGTCTGGCCGATATCGCCGCCGTGGACGTGGTCGTCTGCCCTCCGTTCACGGCGCTGGCCGAGGTCGGCCGCGTGCTTGGTGGATCGCCGGTCGAGCTCGGCGCTCAGGATCTGCACTGGGAGTCCAAGGGCGCCTACACGGGCGAGATCTCCGCGGCGATGCTCTGGGACCTGGGGTGTACCTATGTTATCGTGGGGCACTCGGAGCGCCGGCGGCTGCTGGGCGAGGAGGATGAGGCGGTGGGTCGGAAGGTGGCGGCGGCCGCCTCCGGCGAGCTCATCCCGATCCTCTGCGTTGGGGAGTCGCTGGACGAGCGAGAGGCCGGCCGGACCGAGCGGATCATCCAGACCCAGGCCCGAATAGGGACGCTGGGCCTGGCGAGTGAACAGGCGGCTCAGATAGTTGTGGCCTACGAACCGGTGTGGGCCATTGGAACCGGCGTTCCTGCCACCGGCGCCGAGGCCGACCGCATCGCGCGGCTGCTGCGGGAGTGGTTAGGTGAGTGGTTCGGTGATGCCGCCTCAGGCATACGCATTCTCTACGGCGGCAGCGTCACGCCAGAGACGATAGGCGAGTTTGTAAACCAGCCCGATGTGGACGGCGCGCTGGTGGGAGGCGCCAGCCTCAACGCGGGCACTTTTTCGGCGATCGTGCGGGCGGTCGCAATCTGACCGCCCGCTATGCGGTAGGGGAAGTATCCTCCACGATCACCTCGTAGGTGATGCGCGCCGCGTGCCGCAGCATCGCCGCCACCGAGCAGTACCGCTCCTCCGAGAGACTTGCCGCCTTCTCGACCTGCTCCTTCTGCAGTCCGGCCCCGGAGGCACGGTAGCGCAGGTGGATCGCCGTGAACACCTTGGGATGGTCAGCGGCGCGCTCCGAGCTCACCTCGATCGTCAGCGCCTCAAGGGGCGCGCGCATCTTCTTGAGAATCGAGACCACGTCCATGCCGGTGCAGCCGGCCAGGGCGGCCAGCACCGTCTCCATCGGAGTCGGTCCTGCCCCACTCCCGCCGAACTCGCGGTGCGCGTCCATTGCGAAGTGCGTGCCCTCCGGCGCGGTGGCATCGAACCGCATCTCGGGAGTCCACGAAACTGAAATGTTCATTGCGCCTCCCCTTGGCCAGTCTGTTCTGTAGTGGGTGACGTTCTCCAGTGTATGTTCACGGTTGCGCTCCGGTGCTGTCAAGGCGGTGCTGTCGGCGGGAGGGCGTCGCGCCGGGTGGCGGGCAGGTGTGGGGGATGGACCGGTTGATTTGACCAGTTCCTGATGCTACGATTGATGTTGTTCCGGGGCCGGCGGCCCCGGGACTGCTGTCTGGAGGTGGAAGGGTTGAACGACACCCTGGTCATTGTTCACATCATTGTTTCGCTGTCCCTGGTGGGGATCATCCTGCTCCAGGGACCGAAGGGTGAGGGGTTGGGTGCCATCGGCGGGAGCGCCCGCATGTTCCATGGCCCCCGGCCGCGTGAGTCGCTGATGACCCGTGTCACGGCCGCGGCCTCCATACTGTTCGTGCTGACAGGAGGCATTCTGTCCTTCTGGCGCTAGTGGGCGGGGCGGTCCCGCCGCCCTTGCCTGATCGGCTCGTGTGTTGTACCTGCCGGGATGGCGGAATTTGGCAGACGCGCACGCTTGAGGGGCGTGTGGGGTTTCCCGTGGGGGTTCAAATCCCCCTCCCGGCACCACGAACATTTGTTCGGTATATGCCCTGTCCTCTGGCACCTGCGCCTTGCCACTTCCTGCCCGGAGCCCTATCTGTGACGGACTAGTGTCCTGCGTCTAGCGCTTCTTCGCAATGCTTGATCTTGCGCATGATCGACGACGCTGTCGCCGTCCAGATGAACGGCCAGGGATGCGTATTGTTCTCTTGCAGATACTGATGGACGGCCCGTTCCAGCTCGGCCACGCTCCGAACCGCCCCGTGCCGGAGGCGCTTCCGGCGGCCGGACCGGGGAGCATCGCGCAGCAGCCCCGTCACGCCCGCCCTTGCGTGATCGCCGCGCGCTGGAGAAGACCATGTCCGATGTCCACCGCCTCCTGGCGGGGCAGAGCTTCGCGAACATAGACGAGGCGAACCAGTTCATGGCCACCTGATGGCGGGAACAGGCGGAGGGTGCTGAGGGCGTCCAACTTGCTCGCAGGGCGCTTGGAATCTCGCCCGACTGCGCCAATGCCCATGTGCTGCTGGCCGAGGAATCGGCGCGCACCCTGGAACAGGCGCGGGGCTTGTGTGCGCAAGGAGCGGCCGCTGGCAAACGCGCCCTGGGTGAGCGGGCCTTCAAAGAAGACGCGGGCCACTTCTGCGGCATCTTGGAAACTCGACCGTACATGCGCGCTCGGGCGGGCCTGACACAGTGCCTCTCTTGGCGACGTCGTCGCCTACGCCTCAGACGCGGCAGTCAACTGGCGGCAGACGCCGGGCGCGCTGGAGTGGCTGGCAAGGACGCGTTGAGCTGCGCGGGCTTGACAACCGCCCCCAAAATGAGGACAACCGCCCCCAGAATGAGGGCGCAGCATGATTGATGCACTAATGCCCAAGGTCAGAAGAGACATCCTCGCCTTGCTGCTCTCCCGGCCCGACGAGGCGTTCTACCAGCGTGAGGTCGTCCGGGCCACGCAGGGCGGCAAGGGCGCGGTCGAGCGCGAGCTGCGAAGGCTGAGCAATGCCGGGATCGTCCTACGGGAGAAGCGCGGGAACCAGACCTACTACCGGGCAAACCAGGACTGCCCGATCTACCCCGAACTGCACCGACTCATGGTGAAGACAGCCGGAATCGCGGACGTTGTCCGGGAGGCTCTGAGCCAAGTCCAAGGCATCCGACTCGCGTTCATCTTCGGCAGCATGGCGAAGGGGGGCGGAGACACGAAGAGCGATGTGGACGTGCTCATCGTTGGCGACGCTTCTTTTGCTGACATCTCAGGCGCGCTGTTGCCTGCACAGGAGCGCCTGGCCAGGGAGATCACCCCGACAGTCTACACGCCGGATGAGTTCGCGGAGAGGCTCAAAGGGAAGCACCGCTTCCTGATGCGCGTCTTACAGGAACCGAAGATCATGCTGATAGGAGCGCCCGATGACCTTGAGCGAATGGGCGAACTTGCACCGGAGTGATCTGGTAGCAGAACCGCCAGACAAGGACCTGATCACCGAACTGCGCGCGGTCGCCGACCGCGAGATACGCGACGCTGAGACGGTGGAGTCCTACGACGGCCGACTCGGGCATGCCCATACCGCCGGCCTGGCCATTGCGGCCGCTGCACTGGCCGCATCAGGCTATCGGGTGCGGCATGGGGCCCTGGCCCACCACTGGCGGCTCATTGAATCCCTGGAATACACGCTGGGCCTCGCACCAGCGCAGATCAAGGAACTGCAGGACTACCGGAAGAAGCGCAGCCTCTCCGTGTGCGAGCGCACCGGTATCGTCACAAGCACTGAAGCCGATGCTGCCCTTAATGCGGCGCGCCGCCTACGAGACCAGCTCTCCGCCTGGCTTGCCTCGGAGCACCCCGACTTCTTGCCCAAGTGACGCTGCCCCCGCTGGCGACGCTACTTGCCCCACCTGCGACGAGTGCGGGTGTGAAGCCGCCAGTCCTGCTCGCTGCATCTGCCGCTCCCCTTGTCGCACCCCCTCATAGGTCCAAAGAACGGTAGTCACAGGCATCCTGTTAGAATCGGCTCCAAATCCTGCCCCGGCTACCACCAATGTTTCGCCCGAGGCCATCCGGACGGCCCCGGCAAGGTTGCCCGTCAGTTCGGCCTCCAGGTGCGCGTCTGGACGGCCGAGGTTGACGGGCAACATCTTTACCTCCTCGACCTACTTCTCTGTGGCGAACGCGCTCCGGCCGTGATCGCGGCGGAGAAACCTCTCGTTCACCAGTTCGGCAATGGCCTAGCGGACCGTTGGACGACCTTGCCTTCCGTATGCCTGACGGGGCTGTCCGTGGCAAGATGAAAGTGGAGGGGGAACCGGTGTGCAGTACATCCTGCCTCTAGTCCTCCAGCAGGGGCGCTGCCGACTGTGCGGCGCAGAGTCGGTGCTGGTCTCCAGGCAGATGCGCGTCTGCGCGGCCTGCATCCGCACCGACCCAGACCACGCCCTGCCGCTGGCCCAGGCAGCCCACCGCCGCTCCAGGCGGCTGTTCTCCCTGCCAGAAGAGCCGCCGCAGGCGCTCGACGGCGTCCCCTGCTCTCTGTGCCTGCACGGGTGTCGCATGGCGCCGGGGCAGCGCGGCTACTGCAACCTACGCGAGAACCAGGGCGGGCGGATGGCGGTGCTGGCTGGCGGCCCCGAGGTCGGCGTCCTCCACTGGTACTACGATCCCCTGCCCACCAACTGCGTGGCCATGGACGTCTGCGGCGAGCGGGGGGCCATGCGGGGGGCTACCGGGAAGGCTAACCTGGCCGTGTTCTACGGCGCATGCTCGCTGAACTGCCTGTTCTGCCAGAACTGGCACTACATGCAGAACGCGCAGACGCTGAGCCCGCAGATGAGCGCGGCGGCGCTGGCCGAGGCGGCCACCGACCGCGTCGCCTGCATCTGCTACTTCGGGGGCGACCCGACCCCGCAACTCCCACACGCCCTGACAGCGTCGCGCCTGGCCGCTGAGCGTGCGGTGGGAGAACTCTCGGCCAGAAAGTACCCTGCGGGCGAGCACACGGTAAGTCCAGGCCGGCGCGTGCGCATCTGCTGGGAGACCAGCGGCACCATGCACCCGACCTACCTCCGCCGCATCGTAGACATGTCGCTAGAAAGCGGCGGCACCGTCAAGTTCGACCTCAAGGCCGCCAGCGAGCCGCTCCACATCGCACTCACCGGATTCTCCAACCGCCGCACCCTGGAGAACTTCGCTGCCGCCGCCGCACGCGCCCGGGAGCGCCCGGACCCTCCGCTGGTGGTGGCCAGTACGCCCATGGTCCCGGGCTACGTGGACTCAGAGGAGGTCGGCGCCATCGCCCGGGTGATCGCCGCACTCGACCCCGACATCCCCTACCGGCTGCTGGCGTTCTTCCCGAGTTTCCTGATGGAGAACTTGCCCACGACCTCGCGGGCCCACGCGCAGCGGTGCTTGGACGCTGCCAGCGCCGCCGGCCTGCGGCACGTGGCGCTGGGGAACCGCCACCTGCTGGGGGATCTCTACTAGGCGGCCCGCACGCCGACACGACGCACTCCGCAGAAGAGGAGGAACGACACAATGGCCGACGAGCGATGCGCGGCGTTCTACCCGTACTTGCTCGCAAACACCACAAGTGCTTTGAGAAAGCCCTTGT